>NZ_JAXKVW010000022.1 GCF_036172515.1 Flexistipes sp. | reverse complement strand
ACTCAAAAAGGACTCATTCAGCTATTGAATACAATACTCCGAGAGAGAAACTGGAACTATATTATAAAGAAATGGAGCAATGTGCTTAACTTTTTGTGTAGAAAAAGGTGGAAAGTCCACTGCCTTTACCTATTTCCCTACCTCCCTATCTCCCCATCTCACTACCTCACTATTTCCCTATCTCACTCCATTATCGTCGTTACACGGAGGACTTCCTCCAGAGTCGTTATTCCTTTTTCAGCTATTTCCAGGCCGGATTCATACATGCTTTTAAAACCTTTGGTTTTAGCGTATTTCAGTATTTCATCGTTGGAAGCGTTTTTGTTTACCAAGTCCCTTATTCCTGAATCTATCTTCAAGACCTCATAAATTCCGATTCTGCCGCTGTAACCTGTGTTTCTGCATTTATCGCATCCTTTGCCGTGGCTGAATTTCACATCGGAATTTTCATCATAACCTATCCTGGTCAAAAGTTCTTTAGTCGGTGTATATTCTTCCTTACAGTCCGGACAGATTTTTCTTACAAGCCGTTGTCCAACCAGGCCGATTACTGATGTTGATACAAGAAAATTTTCTATACCCATGTCAACAAGTCTGGTGATTCCGCTGACGGCATCGTTGGTATGGATAGTGGACAATACAAGGTGTCCTGTTAAGGATGCCTGAATGGAAATTTCCGCTGTGTCCTTATCCCTGATTTCACCAACCATAATAATATCCGGATCCTGTCTGAGTATTGACCTCAGAGCATTTGCGAACGTTACACCTGCAGATTCGTCCACCTGAACCTGATTGATAATCTTAAAATTATATTCTATCGGATCTTCCACAGTGACAATATTTTTATCAATGGAATTCAGTATATTCAAAGTTGCATAGAGTGTTGTGGTTTTACCGCTTCCGGTGGGGCCTGAAATAAGTATTATCCCGTAAGGCTTCTCAATAATCGACTTATAAATCTTCATATTGTGATCATCGATACCGATTTTGTCCAGGTTAAGCATGGCTTTACTTCTGTCAAGAATACGGAGCACTGCCTTTTCTCCGTAATTAGTGGGCAGTGTTGATACCCTGAAATCCACATCTTTAAAATTGTGCTTTATTTTAAAACGTCCGTCCTGTGGAACTCTTTTTTCTGCAATATCCATACCTCCCATAATTTTGATACGGGAAATGAGAGCAGGGTGGAGAACTTTATTTAAAGAGAGAATTTCGTGCAAAACCCCGTCTATTCTGTATCTTACTCTTAATTTATTTTCGTCCGGTTCGATATGTATATCACTGGCTCCTTCATTAACGGCTTTTCCCACTATACTGTCAAACAGATTTACAACCGGTGCATCCTCAGCCAGATTTTCAAGGAAATTGCTGTCCTTGCCGGATTGAAGAATTCTTTTTTCTACGGCTTCCGCGGTTTTGAAAAGTTTGTCTTCGGTACCGTAAAGACGCTCAAGAAGACTCAGCAGTTCATCATTGCGTATAACATAAGGAGTGACCTCTTTTTTGGTGACACGGCTGATTTCATCTATTGCAAATATGTTTGTGGGGTTGTTAGTGGCGATATAAAGGTTGTTACCTTCAATTTTAACCGGAACTGCCATAAATTTTCTTGCCAGATTTTCCGGCATATATTTTTTCAGGTTGCTGTCCACCTGAATTTCATCCATAGTTATCTTTTCAAGGCCGAGCTGCTCGGCAATGGCGGTAAGCATTGTATCTTCATCAATATATCCAAGCTCCACGAGAACTTCGCCGAGCTTTTTACCGCTGGTTTTCTGCTCGTTAAGTGCAACTTTTAGTTGTGCTTCCGTCAGCAGACCTTTCTCAATGAGAAGTTGACCGATTTTCACTTTTTTAAGTTTCATACTAAAACTCCTGATTTTGCTTATAATATTATGATAACTTAATAATTCAAATTTCGCACTTCGTTTTGTCCGTCATTGCGAGGAGTGACAACGACGAAGCAATCTCTAATACAAGACGAAACCTTTGAATAACTCGTGTTAGTCATGCTGAATTTATTTCAGCATCTCATAATACCAATAAGTTACAAGACCCTGAAACAAGTTCAGGGTGACGATACTATAATTATTCAAAGCTCTCAGACATGAGATCGCCGCGGGTTGCCGTCCTCGCGATGACGCTTGAGATTACCACGTCGTCCGCTACTGAGCGGACTCCTCGTAATGACGTCAAAGTGGTGAACCTCTACACCCTCAACTACTTCTACTTCTCCTTCTCTTCCTTCAATTTTTTTATTACATTTTTCGTTTTTGCTGAGAATGCTATTTTTCCCGTTTTATTATCATAAATATAAGGGTTTCCGAAAGGGTCGACAAGCCTGCCGTTTTCAAAAGTACTTCTTGCCAAAATAAGATTGTCAGGAGAAAGCTCCCTTACAACATCTGTTTGTATAGCTGTTTCTTTTTGCAGTAAATACTTTTCGCTCTTTAAAACCGACAGATTATCCGGATATTTGCTGTTGTAAGCTCTATACAGGTCAATGTTGAGCTTTATTGTCTGCATATCAATTTTTGCCGTTGTATACAGACTTTTTGTTTCAAGAAGATTGTAATAACGGTAAAATATGGTAATTAAAACAGCTATTACACAAATCACAATTACCGTTTCGTAGGGAGAAAATCCTTTCCTGTTTATCATAAATTTATTGAAATACTTTTATCATATCCCACATCGGCAGGAATACTCCCAATGCGAGGATTAAAACCATACCTGCAATAAAAACGAGTAATATGGGCTCAAGAGCAGAGGAAAGAGTGTTTATTGAGTAATTGATTTCTTCGTCATAATAATCGGAGATTTTAAAAAGCATATTGTCCAGCTGCCCCGTTTCCTCTCCGGCAGCAATCATATCACTTACAACCTGAGGAAAATATGATGAAGTGACAAAGGCAGAAGCTATATTGGTGCCCCCTGAGACCCTGTCTCTGATATCAAGAAGTTCACTTTTCAATATATTGTTTCCTGTTACTTCGGAGACAATTTCAAAACTTGTAATTATGCCGATTCCGCTTTTGTAAAGCAGCCCCAAAATTCTTGCAATTCTGGAAACATATATTTTATGCATCAGATTGCCTAACACAGGTACCTGAAGTGAGTATTTGTCGATAAAGTCTTTGCCTTTTTTCGTATTTTTCACTTTCTTATAGCCAAAAACCAAACCTACTACGATTATTATAAGAAGCCACCAGTAATTCTGGAAAAAAGAGTTGAGCCAGATTAAAATCTTTGTAGGCAGAGGAAGTTCTGTGTCAAATTTTCTGAAAATTCCTACAAATTTCGGTATTACAAAAGTAAGCAGGATGATAAAAGCCACCACTATTGCGGATATTACCATTTTCGGGTAGCGTGTGGCCGTTTTTATTCTGTTTTTTGTTTCAAGGTCAGTTTCCAGTATAGTGGTGAGTCTGCCAAGGACAATGTCAAGTACACCGCCTTCTTCACCGACATTGAGCATATTGATGTAAAGGGGAGAAAAAACATCCCTGTGTTTGCCGAATGCAACACTCAAAGGTGAACCGGCCTCCACGTCAGCCAGAATATCTTTTGTCTTCTCAGCGAGCTTTTTACTTTGGGTTTGTGACTGCAGTCTTTCCAGAATTGTAACCATTGGAATGCCGGCGGAAAAAAGTGTTGCGAATTGTCTGGTGAAAATTATAAGATCTTCGAGTTTTACTTTCTTATATTTGTTTTTTAATTCTTTCCAGTGCTTGTCAAGTCCTCCGAGAGCCGATACAGAAATTTTTTCCACGGTAATGCCGCGGTCGGCAAGCTTGGAAAATGCTTCGTTTTCATCGGCTGCGTCAACGCTGCCGCTTGTTGCTTCACCGTTGTCAAGAGTTCCTCTATAAACGAACTTCATAATCTAATCCGGAATTCACTGATTTTCAGCCACGCTTTCATTATTTTCAACAATTTTCGGAGTTAAAAAGATAACCAGCTCATTGGTTTTATTCGATGTGGATTTACTTTTAAAGAGTGCCCCGAGAAACGGTATTTCACTGAGAAAAGGAACAGAAGTGCTGCTCTGTGAAGTGGTCTGCTGAGTAAGTCCGCCGATAACTGCAGTTTCACCATCATCCACCATTATTAAAGAATTCGCCTTGCGTGTGAATTTCATAGGGTATCCGTCAACTGCACGGCTGAAATCCAGTTCGCTTTTTTCCACAGAAATATTCATTAATATTTTGTTATCGGGGGTAATTTGAGGTTTTACCTCCAGCACAAGTTTTGCCTCATCTTCCTCCACGTCTGTATCAACATCTCCGTCATTTTCTTCAATAACTTTATATTTGTATTCCTGGCCGCTTTCGATTCTTGCCTGCTGGTTATTAATAGTCATTATTCTGGGCTCTGAAACGACTTTTGCTTTACCCGCCTCTTCCAGAGCCTGAAGGCGGATATCAAGGAGAAAAGACCCTGCATAGTTGCCGAGCATCATGTTTAAAGCACCGGCCGGTGAGGCTACCGGCATATTGACAAAATATCCGGATGAGCCCGAAGGTGTTAAACCGGTTATATCACCGCCTGTGGCGCCGCCGCCGATTTGTATCGTGTGAGGGAAATCGCTTCCCGTTGTTTTGTTAATTGTTGCCCCCCACTGTATACCTAAGTCCTGGCTTCCGCTTTTTGTCAGCTCCACGATTTTTGCTTTTATCAGAACCTGTTTAATGTTTCTATCAATCTTGCTGATAACAGTTTTGATAAAATCGAGATTTTTTTTCGTATCGGAGATGATTACCACTCCGCTGAAATCGTCAACGACAATTTTCCCCTGCGGACCAAGGTAATTTTTTAGTACTGATGCCAACTTGCCCAAACTGATATATTTTGGATAATAGAAGAAATTTTCCATATCACTGATGCCTGCCGGTTGATTCTTTTTGTTAATATAGATAATGTCATTTTCTATTGAGTAGGTAAGATCTGCACTTCTGGAAAGTGCCTGTAAAGCCTGGTATAGTGTAACATCTTCGAGCATCATGGTTATATTGCCCTGGATATTATCGGGCAAAACAATGTTAAAATCCGATTCTTTTGCCAAAACGGTCGCCACAGTTCTGATACTGGCATTGCGCAGGTTGAGCGAAACGTTTTGGCTTAGTTTTTCAGGCTGCATTGTGCTTTTTGTATTCTCAGCATACAAAGAAGCTGCAGATATCATTAAAATAAAAAATACCAATAAAATTTTAATCTTTGCCCACATATAATTCCACCCTGTTTCCGTTTTTTGAAAGCAATACGTTGTCACTGTCTATAGAAATAATTCTATAGCTGTTGATTTTATCACCGGTTTTATGAATCCGTCCGTTTATAAGTGCCGTATAATCATTGCTTACTTTGATAATACCCTGAAGATTCAATTTCATATTCTGTTTTTCCTCTTTTGCTGTTTCGAATGTTTTTTCAGAGGGGACAGACCTGATTGTATTGTCGTTGACATTGTTATACTGCGTATTCGAAGGCAGAGGAAGACTCAGATAAAATTCCTTTGCATACAGGCTGCCTGCCGAAATAAAAATTAATGTCAAAATTGCCATTAGAGTACAAATACTTTTCATATCAATTCACCGCATCCTCTCAGCAGATTTGCAAAAATTATTGGCCATATTTATCTTACAAGAGAAAGATCTCTCCTGTTAAACAATTTTTTTTCCATACCCCATCCTACCCTTCCCCTACCTTAGGGGAAGGAAGCGATTGCTCCCCCTGGATTAGAGAGAGAATAAGAAGGGGTATTTTGTCAAACAACGTAGAGATTTCTCTTCACCACTTAACAGTGGTTCATCGAAATGACACATTTAAGTTTTTGTCATCCCGAGTGAAACAACGTGGAGTCGAGAGACCTCTTTCTTGTAAAACTATATGCCAAACAAAAATACTGATGCTCTTATATATCATCATTCCCTGAACTTACAGCATTTACTGTGGCGCTGAAATTCATATTATTTTCATTAAAACTTAGCGAATAATTTTCAATGCTTAAAATATTGCCTTTATCTTCAATATTCTGCATAAACTCCACCACAGAAGGTAAACTTCCGGTAGCCTTTACGTTAAAAGTCTGAATTAGCTGATTGTTTTTAATATTTACATTTGCCACATTCAAACTCTGTATTTTCATATTGGTACTGAGCAGCAGTGTTTTCAAAATATCCGAAACGTTTTCTTTTGTCTGTGTTTCCTTTTTAAGCTTTGCTATACTTACTTTCACATCCTTTATATTGTTATCAATGGTTATGATTTTGTCAAATATACCCATTTTTGAGTGAAATTTACTTATTTCATCGGCATTATTTATCTGCAGCTGTGTGATTTTATTTTGCAATTCGTATCTTGTCTGAATGAACCCCGAATATGCATATTTATAGAATGCGTAATTCAGCCCGATAATAAGCAATAATGCAAGAATTATTATATCTCTAAGCTTTACGTTAATGCTCATAAAAGGGCTCCATGGTTATTTTTACCTTGAATTTCAGTTGTCTGCTGTCATCTGTCCTGTTTAAACTTAGAAAATTTACCCGCGTAACCACCTCTGATTGTTCGAGATCTTTGTAAAAGCGGTAGAATGCATTGTCATTTGCTGCGGTACCGTTAAAATTGAATGTGCCTGAGCCGTAACTGAATGATGAAACGTAGATATTTCGGTTTATAAATTCAAACAGTCTTAATGAGTCTATCACAGGCGAATTGTTTTTCTGATTATCAGCCATGAGTTCACGAAGTTTTGATTTTGCATCTGATAATTGTTTCTTTTTGTTTTCGTATACCTGTTCGTATTTGCTGAAATTGGAGTTCAGACTCACCAATTTGCTGTGGTATGCCTGTTTTTGAGCGAGGTTTTCGTTTAGTTTGTCGATAATTGTTATGTTGCAGTAGTAAATGACTCCGAGCAGTATTATATTGCATACAATCACCGCTATAGAGGTTCTCACGGCAACGTGTTTATTAAAATCAAACTGGTACTTCAAAGGCAGAAGATTTATTTCGTTATTCTTCATATTATAATATCTTCATCCCCAGACCTATGGACTCTGTAATATATTTTAATTCATCAAAATTTATTTTTTCATCGATATCCAGTGTCAGCTCCTTTGATGCCTCATAACATACTGTTTCAATATTAAAAAGATTTTGCACATACTTCCCATAATGCGGAACTTTCAGTATGTCGCCGGTAATCAGTATGTTTTGGATTTGTTCTGCACTAAACTGCTGGAAATAATAATCAATTGTCCGCTGAATTTCCAGACTGATTTTGTCCACAGCTTCAGAAATTGCTTTAAATTTGTTTTCATCTTCTTCCGTTTCATTTTCTTCATTCAGACCGTATTCAAAAAGTGCCTGACTGGCCTGCTCTGCATCTGCTCCTGCATTAGACTGTATAGTTGACAATATTTCCCTTATGCCAATGTTCAATTCTCTTTCCACAAGGATAACATTGTTGCTGCTGATGTATAGGGTACAGTCAATATTTCTGACATGCAGATGCAGGAAAGTCTTATGACCGAGAACGTTTTTGCCCAGTCTGAATAGGGCGTTGGTATCAGTTTCCATTCCGAGGGTTTTAAATCCTTCATCGGTAATAACTTCCATGATCTTATCACACATTGACCTGGGTATTGCCGCGGAATAAGCAACTAGCATCGGCGAAGCCGATGAATTTGTGTACACAATATTTGTGTCGTATTGCTGATCTATCATGTAATCTATGTAATAGTCGGCAAGTGATATTTCGAAATCCTCTTTCAGAAAGTTGAGTATTTGGGAGCGGGGATTTTTAATGTTTTGCTTAAATACGTTTACATTTTTTATAATTTCTTTTGCAATGACAATAACATAAAGATATTTGTTTTTGCCGGAGTTTTCTTTTATGCTGCTGATAATATGGGGAAAATCATCAAAATTTTCAAAGGTAAAATCGTGTGTCGTGAGGCCTTCCAACACAAGAGCGCCTTTTTTGCCCGTAAATATACAGTGATCAATCTGACTGTCACCGACAACAAGAGTATTAATCATCTTAGGCTTCATTTCTCACCATTTTCCTGCTTCTCCATTTCACCACTTCTCTATCTCACTATCTCTCTATTTCCCCATCACCCATAACGCTTTACGCATCACGGCTTCTTCCCAAGCATATATATCTTTCTTTTCAGTGTTTTTTTGAGAAAACTTTCTCCGAGCGGTTTATCTGTTTGCTCCATATGATTTAATGATTTGCTGTAGTAACTCAAAGCCTGCGAATAATTGCCCATTTTTTCATAGATTACGGCTTTGTTTAAAAGGGTCTTGTAGTTCTCCTCTTCGATTTTTGCCTGGATATCCGCTGATTTTTCAAAATCACCCATTTTAAAATATATCATGGAAAGGATGTTTAGAATTTCGGGGTTTTCCGGGTTTCTATGCAAAATGTTTTCACAAATGATTTTTGATTTTGAAAGGTTGCCTGTAAAAAAGTAAAGCATGGCGAGTAAATTATTATTTTCTGATTTTTCAGCTATTTCTTCAGCCTTATTGTAATTTCCGGAAAGGAGCAGAAGGTAAAAATCATTTGTATTCTTCTCAGACATAGTTTCCTGATATTCCGCAAATTTGCTGTTAAATTTATCCTGAAGAACATTAACGGGTGTTATATTGGTATGATTTATATTGGCAACAATGTTCTGCGTATGGTAATAATACAGGCCAGCAGGTATTATCAGAATGATGGCTGCTGTCAGAATGTAAATTGTGCTTAAGCTGAAATGGGGAAAACTGTATTTTTTAGAATAGCTTCCGGCAGACTTGCGGCTGTTATTATTATCTTTTAATTTCTTAAGGGCATCAGCGATTTCGCTCAAGATTCACCACACTTTTTTATATCAATAAACGATTTTTTATTAACTATCCAGCCGTTTCTGTTGCCCTCGGATATTCTGATCCATTTATCCTTTATATCGTTAATAACATAAATTGAGCCTTCTGACAATACTTTAATCACTTCAGCATTCAAGGATGGTTTAGCACGGAAGTTAAGATTTACCTTCAGCCGTGCACATTTTTCTGTATTCTCTGTTTCAGTCGATTTTGTACTGATTCTGTCTGCATTAGAAACTTTCTCTGTTTTTGCTGTTTTCGGTGATGAATCGGATGATTTCTGCATTTCCGCCTGCTTTTTATCTGCTGATTTTTCGGAGCTGAAAGCCGGTAAATTTGAGTTTTTAAATGTAAAAGCTGCTGTGATAATCAGTATAAGCAGTACAGATGCATACATCAGGGATTTTTTAAATTTGAAGCCGCTTGAACCGATAAATATATAATCTTTATATGCTGCTTTTACAATTTTTTTATTAACCTGCTTCTTTTTGTCTGCAGCTGCCAAAAGAAGAGCTTTGTCTGCTATATGATTTATTTCCCTGGGGTTCCCTTTGGTATATTTGTAAATGGCATTTATTGCTGGTTTGGAAAATATATATTTTTTATATTTTAATGATTCGGTGATTCGGAAATTAATATAATTTTCGGTCTCGTTATTATTTAGATGTTCCAGTGTTACTTTTACAGCTATGCGCTGATTGAGCTGCCTTAGATTTTTTTGGCGAAGGAGGGCTTCCAGTTCCGGCTGACCCACCAACAGAATCTGAACCAATTTGTCATTTTCCAGCTCGATATTTGATATCTGTCGGAGCATTTCCAATGATTCAAATGACAGATTTTGGGCTTCGTCGATAATTATTACAACATTTTTATCCTCTTTATAATTATTTATAAGAAATTTTGAAAGAATTTTATACAAAGCACTCTTGTTAGCGTTCTTTGGGATATTTATTCCAAAGTCCTCCAGTATGGAACACAAAAGTTCATATGGTGTGAGAAAGGGATTCAGGATAAGGCTTGATTTGACATTGGTAAGTTTGTTTAGAAGCACTCTGCAGAGAGTTGTTTTGCCGCTTCCCACATCTGCAATGAGGCTTAAAAAACCGCTGCGCTGCCGTATCCCGTATGTGATGGCTTCCAGAGCTTTCTCATGGGATTCGGAGCAGTAAAAAAGATCCGGATCAGGTGTATTTATAAACGGTTTTGATGTGAATCCGAAATATTCGTTGTACATTATTTTCCTTTATAATTTACTATTAATTTAAATTTCGCAGTTGCACCTTCTGTCTTTGCTAGGAGTGAATACGACGAAGCAATCTCTCTACTTTTCTTATTTTGAGATTACCACGTCGACCCCGGCTCCTCGTAATGACGCCATAACCAGTCTGGAATTCACCTTTAGGTGAATAAATAGAATGCTACACATATTTACCAGTTCAAAGAACTGGTGCTAGCCGTAGGCATTCTTGCGAGCGTAGCGAAGCAATCTCATATAAAGAAACATGAGATCGCCACGGGCTGCCGCCCTCGCGATGACGTTTGCGGTCATTGCGAGCACAGTCAAGCAATCTCGTATTTGAGATTACCACGTCGACCCCGGCTCCTCGTAATGACCGAATGAACAGCCAAACTTAAGTTCTTAATTTATTACTATTATAGCTTAATATATTGCTTCTGACAAATCAACACTTACTGACAACAGTTAAGTGGTGAGGTAGTGAAGTAGAGAAGTGGTGAGGTAGTGAAGTAGAGAAGTGGTGAGATGGAGAAATAGGGAAATAGGGAAATAGGGAAGTGGGGAGATAGTGAAGTAGTGAGGTTATTGTTTAAATTTGACCTTTAGTTTTCTTTTGATGCCGTTAATCTGGCCTGTGGATGTTACTTCGCAAAGTTCTGAATAATTTGCCGGCGGCTGGCTGGATATATTGTCAGATATTTTTCTGACATTTACCGTCGCATATCCGCTTTGATTCTCAATTTTTACTTCTTTGCTCGAAATGTTATCACATGATCCGTTGACAATTGATTTCCTGATCCCCCACTCAATCCCACTTTCAGCAAGATAAAAAGCCTGTGCGGAAATCAGTTCCTCGGAGGAGCTCACTGATTGATTCGATAACATAGTGACAATTGATACACCGATGAATCCGAATACCACAAGGAGAAAAACTGCCAAAAGGAGTGAAAAGCCTCTATTGTTATTAATCATGGAACATTCCTTATATGAACCTGGTGTTTATAATTGAGTGTTGTGGTTCCTTTTCTCATTGTAATTGCAATTGTCACCACTCCGTTTCTTTTCTGCGGAATACCCGGCTCATAATTGAAGTCAATATCATTAACATATGACATGAGCCGGTAATGCGGAGAGCTGTTATCCGTTCCATCAGTTGTTGTCCAGTTGTAATCCCTGCTCATATAGATTCTTGTCCCCCTTTGATAGAAAGTCATCGGCGTATCGATAACGTAGAACCTGTTGTAAGGGGATTGGGCTTTCAAATCATTACTTATTGTAATGTTGTCTTTATTGTAACATTTGGAAGCATTATACCAATATTTCGGTGTATTGTATATTTTGTCCGGTTTAGTAACATAAACGGTCAGATTATCGTTTGTAGTTTTGGTGGCAGGGTCAAAAGCTTTCAGTATATTTGAGCAGTTATCAAAAATGTTCAGATAATTTTTGTTTTTTCCCTTCGGTTTTTCATAGTAATTGCCGCTGTAAAGTTTCATAAATCGTATTCCATTGCCACTGTCGATAACTTTTACAGAATTTGGAACAGCCATCCTCAACTCTCTGTCCATTCTTTGGACACCATATTTTACTTCATTAAACAGATATTCCTTTGTCCGTGTGTCAACGTAGCCGGTAAATATCGGCATAATTAGATTCACCCCGACACCTGCCACAATGCCTAACAATACTATGGCTATTATCAGTTCAATCAATGTGAACCCTTTGGTTTTAGGGGTAGTAGGGGTAGTAGGGGTAGTAGAGGTTGTAGAGGTGGTACGGGAGTCGATGGATTTGATGAGATTATTTAGAAGCATGCCGATTTTTGACAATTTTTCTTCAAGTTTCAGATATATTTCCTTGGAAATGTAGTTCAAATCTCTGGAGAGTATGAGTAAATATTTTACTTCTTCCAGGGAATCTCTGGAAATGTATAAAAATTTCAAAAATTCCTTGTTGCTGCTCTTTGAGCGCCCCTCAACTATATTTGTAGGAATAGAGATAGATGCTCGTTCAATTTGTGCTACTAAGCCGTACTTTTCTTCTTTGGGAAACTCTTCCAGAAGCCCATAGATATACAATACGAATTCATGACTTTTCTGCCACACAATTAAATCTTTCCAGCTTCTACCCATCCAAACCTCTCAATATTCCACATAACACAAACTACCTATAATACCTATACAACCCCTACGACCCAAACCAATAACGCCTTACGGCGTTTAAAAATTGCCCTTCAACATCCTTAGGGTATAAGTCTCATTAAGTACACCTTTTGTAACTTTGATCTCTATTAATTTAAAATTGGTTTGACTGTTAACAAAATCATAAACACCTGTAGAATTATCTGCAAAGCCGACTTTTATAGAAATGTCAAAACCGCTGGTCAGATTGTCAAAACCGAAATCGGAGCTGGTATAGTCAGAATAAGTTTTTGTGTTTGCATCACAATTACTGTCTTTTACATAATCGTCTATATCATCAAATTCTTCTTCCTGATCAATCGGTTCTTCTGTGCAAATATTTGCAATAGTTGTACTTATATTATCACCGCCGTTTGGAGTGGATTCATCCCATTTTTTCCCTTTTATTTCCTCCATTACGGCTTCGGCAACCTGCACACCTCTTAGCCTCAAAGTAGGATCGGATGTTTTGCCGAGTGTGTTAAAAAACAGCATCATTATTCCCATAACACCTATGGAAAAAACAACTATAAAAATAATTATCTCAATTAAAGTGAATCCTTTATTCATAGACCCCGCCTGCATAGGGAGCTATATAAATATTTTTCCCGCCGATAGTTATTGTGATTTTATTTGTGACAATATTATCATTGGTCGAAATATTGTCAGTATCGGGTCTGCCCAAATAATCAAAGTAAAGCGGGTTTTGTGAGGGTGGAGTTATAGCAGACAGACCGCTTATATCCTCTTTATCGGAAATGCCGAGAAAATTGTATCCGTGGGTGGTGAACAGGATGCCTTTTCCTCCGCCTGTCACCATTGATTTGTGCTGCACATATCGGATATCAGACATCAACCGGACAACTTCCGCATTTTTTTCTATATCAGATGTAGTAATCTTAGGAGCAACAACCATAGCAACTATACCTACGAGAATTATTATTATAACCAGTTCAATCAATGTAAAACCGCGCTTAGCGCGTGAGATGGTGAGGGAGTGAGGGAGTGAGATGGGAAGATGGTGAGATCGTGAGGTAGAGAAAAAGAGAGATTCTGTTTCCTTTATTTTATTTCGCATGATTTTTTCCATAATCCATAAAGCAATTTGTCTATTTCTGTTAAGCTTTTTATTATAATTTGCTTATCATTATCATCTATATATTTCAGTCTAAGAGCTATTTCTATTTGTGTATCAATTTCACTGATTGAGCCTCGGGCTATATTATAGAACTGTGCTTTTTCTTTACTGGAATTTCTGGCAGCACCTTCAGCAATGTTTGATGGAACAGAAACGGCTGCTCTTCTTATCTGACTTGTTAGTCCGTATAATTCATCTTTTGGAAATTTTTCTGTAATTTCGTAAATTTTTACACAAAATTCCACAGATTTTTGCCATGTTTTTAATTTTTTATGCGGCTTTTCCATCTTCCTACCTCACTCCCTCACTATCTCTCCATTTCACTATCTTACTATTCCGCAGGTACTTCCTGCCAGTCTATGATTATATCCCTGCCACGATATATGCCGAAAGTCGCGGTTCCAACTGTTTCGTTATCCAGTAGGTATAGATAGCTAATAAGGTTGATGTCAACAGAGCCATTATTATTTTCACCTGGAGCTGTCAGGGACAATGAGCCGTATCCACTATTAATATCTGCAATGCCAAAAAGAGATGTTTCGCCTGAATTTAAATTTACCGTATAATTATCCAGATAAAAATCGCTGTCAGTTAGCTGAGTACAGCTGTCATTATCGTTTAACTCCCAAGAATCCCCGTCCCAATATTCTGTTCTTACGTCCAAAGTTAAAGGCTCAGTTTCAGGGCCGTAATTATCCAAAATATCCATTCTGCCATATCTGATTTCTGTACCGCTTGCTGATATGTTATCCGGTAAATTAATTGCGGAAACACTATCGTTGTCAACTATACTGTTTATTTCAAAATTTATTAAAGCATCAAACGGTGCTATTTGAGAATTGTTATCTCTTACATATGTGATATTGTCATTGCCGAAGGTGTATGTGGCAGTTCCGTCATTATTAGGATTTAAAGATGCATCATCCCTTTCAACACTTACTTTGACTTTATTTACTCCATCTTCACCCACTTGATTAGCGTCTGTTGTCGGGGTTGTTATATCGATACCTGATTTTTCAAGTTTGAAGAAATTGCCTTTGTAGTTTTGGGTGGTATTGTTATCTTTGTTTTGAGCTGTTATTATAAACTCAGGCTTAACAAGATAATTAGTTTTTTGCCCTGTGTAAGTGAAACTGTTGCTGCATTGATTAGCCAAGTCTCCGGTTGTTTTTGATGTTACTTCAAAATGATGTGGCGTAAATCTGCCGATATAAGGCGAGCAAACCTGAACACTTTCTCCAAGGAAATTGTTCAATCCATCTTTCTGCATTTGAATTATACCAACTTCACCAAAAGTAATATTATCGGAGCTGACAGTGTTGCTGCTCTTTGCAAAAGTAATATTTCCGTTATTATAACTTATACCGGGATTATTGCCGGTAGAGGGGAGCGCTAAATTGACAGAGGGTTGACCAATATCCCATGAAGGAACACGGGCATAATTGCTTCCGGGATCAGTTAGAGTTGAATTATCGCATGAATCCCATTCCCCGTTATTGTCTGAATCTCTGCCAGATGTCCATTTTAAGCTTTTGAAATTTAGAGTGAATGGGTTACCGGCTTTTCTAAATACGCCTCCGTTTGCATCCTGACTTTTTGGGTTTCCGACAGCATTTGCAAAGACTGCAAAAGGCCGCACAACAAATGCATTACTTGTATCTGTTCCAGTGACAGTTTGTACGGCAGTTGTATTGTCTGAGTAAGTAACGGGAATTTGCATTTCTGCTGTCAAAGAGTACTTCCCGGCATCTGATGATTCGAAGATGAAAGGTGCTGTGCCATTACTATCGAAACTAAGTGATAAAGACTGAGTGGTAGTATTGTCAGTGAGAATTATGTTGCCTCCATTAGCAGTAACTTGTATAGAATTATCTTCCAATCCCTGATTTATTTGAGGCAGTGAATAGCTGAAAGAAACATCTAAATTTTTGTTTTGTACCCCGGGAATACAAGCCCCTGTTTTATCATTTGTTCGAATTACACGGATAAGCTGGGTTTCACCGTTTGGATTTGTGTCGGAAGGTTTACCGGCAATCTGAGTTGTTATATCGCTTTCCGGATTTGTGCTGGCATCGTCTCCATCAATTATTATTCCCACATCTGTGAATATAATTTCACAGTCAGCGCCACCACTTGTGTTTAGACACCTTGTATTATTATCAGCAATGGGAGAAGTTGCTTCAGCATTTATTGTTATAGTTTCGTTATCGGTATGGATTAAATCTACAGTAGTTTGACCACCGGTAAAAGTAGCAGGGTCTGTTTCCCAACCGGAAGATGGGTTGGTGAAATTTACAGTTACTTGATTATTATATAGTGTTGAGCAATTATCATTTGCACAGGCTTTAACAGTAATCGGTTCAGCTCTGCATGTCAGAGCGTAACCGTCGTGTGTGAGAAGAATATGATTTAGATTTGATCCTGGGCTCTCGCAAAAACCTCGATCGTCTAAATTTGATATCCAATTTATATCATAGTTAATGTAGCTATTGCTAATTAAGTTTATATTCCCTTCTGCAGCTAAAGATCCATTTATTTCAATGTCACTTCCAACTTCAATACTTCCCTTAGAATACACCACAGCATTAATTTCTCCATCATTACCGTTTGAAAAAGTGATATCACCATAGTCCACAATTAGTAAATTATTAGGTTCGCCGTTTTCATTAATATCTGTTCTCCAACTAAATTCTGTTGGGTCTTTAATAAAAAGTCTGGCGGTACCGTTGCCTTGGACTGTGATTTCAATCCTTGAACCATCAAAGTTAAAAGTTTCAATCCAATAATCTGTTCCTCCCTGAAGCTCTAAGGTATCTCTGTCTTTTAACGAAAGAGTCTGAATTTTATAAACATCAAAATTACCGCTGTCTGATATAGTGCTGCGACCCCCGCTGTCTATATTTCTATATTCGTTTATATTGTTATTCCCAAGCGTATAATCTTCTCTCCAACCCAAATTCACATCTAAAGTACTATTAGTAGTTATGAAGGTACCAAGTGTTGGTTTCTTAGATATAGAATTAGATGCTGCGCAATCAGTAGTTATACAAGTATCATTACTCCATTGGTTATAGATGATTTCATATGTTTCAAGAGTATTGTCTGGATCAGAAACCTGAGCGTTCCATCCAAATTCTATAGAGCTGTTGGATTCAGAGTTTTGGGCAGCACTGGGGAATATATCTGTGCAATCTATTTGTCCCGGTACACTTGGACATGTTCGTGGTGTTCCATCCCAGTTGTTACCGTTGTTTTCGTTATTATAAATATTAGAAACTTGAGAATCAGTAAGAATGCTATCAAATATTTTTACTTCATCCAAATAACCGTTAAAATATTCAGGTGAGCCCCCCGTATCTTCAATTCTGCCAATACTGGAAAAACTGTTTCCAATGCTTCCACTATTCATGTTCCCTGTGTCTTCAAGTATCCCATCAACATAAACTTTTGCATCACCTGTATCAGCATTTCTTGTAAGAACTACATGATGCCATTGATTATCATTTACTTCATTATTAGATTTTATGGTAAAATTATTGCCTACAGCAATGCCAATATTGCCATTGCTATCGATAAAACCCCAGAAAATATCGTTAGTTCCTCCGTTTTCTTCAATTCCTGTAATACCTGGTGCCTGCCATGCAGTATCATTGCCGGTTTGATTTGTTTTTATCCAAAAGCTCAAAGAGGCCGTTGACTGTAATGCGGAAAGATCCGGCACTTCAATATAATCATCCACTCCGTCAAATATACCTCCTACTCTGCAGATTCCACCATTAACTGTAGAGTTATCTGTTGTGGTTAAACCGTTATAAGCAGTACCATCATAATCATTTGAGCTGTTATCTTTCACTTCTCCGGCTGTACCACTCCATTCGGCTTCATCCATTCTGTAATCAAGGAAAAGCATAGCAGGACTTTGGACGCAAAAATTATCTATATGCCAGTAATCCCAATTTTCACCACTGCCGTCAGTCAAACTGAAGCGTACCTGCAGTCCGCTATGAAATGCATCGCTTGGTAAAATGTAAGTTTTATTGAACACTTCTCCAGGTGTTCCACCCCCCTGAAATGTTTCCAAATCAATCCAGTTGCCGCTGTTATTAAAATATGAAACAATAATATTTTCACCATCTTCTGGGAACTCACTTCCCAGAATGTCATCACTGCCTCTTTGAAGCCAAAAGCTTAGATTTGCGGCTGATTTGCCTGATAAGTCCATCAGTCTTGAAGTTGCATTTACTGGACCTCCGTTAAGATAAAGGCTGTGTGTAGGCGAATCATAAGTTTGTTCACCAATGCCGGCATAATTGTTATTGCTTATAATCCAGTTTGAAAGACCGTTCTCGAAGTCATCGCAAAATCCTGGAGGCGGAGGTGAAGCCTCTCTAAGTACTACATTATCAATATGGTAGTAGTCATAATTATATCCGCTACCGCCTGTTTGTCTAAAGCGAAAACGAAAGTTACTGTGCAAACCATTTGCCGGAATTTCTATGGTTTGATTAAATACTGATCCAGGTGCTGTATCACCAGCAATTCGGGCAAGAATATGCCAATCATTGTTGCTATCATTATATTCTATTACTAAATCTTCATTGGCATCAGGGTCTTCGCTGAAACTGTCATCTCCAACTTGAGCCCAAAAGCTAAGTTCTGCATATTTTCCGGAAAGGTCAATTGTACGCTTAGTGGTTACAGTAACTTCACCATATCTTGTATACATTGCTCTGCCGTCAGAGTCAGGCGTACCATTTGATATTCCGGCATCTCCGCCATTTGAATCAACATTCCAATAAGTATTTAATGAGTTTTCATCAAAAGTGTCTATAGAATTGTTGTGAGTGAAGAGAATGTCGCCGGGTGCTGAATATGCTGATGTAGTCAGGAGTAAAAAAATAAAGGAAAAAAGTAATATAAGAGAATTTCGGGTTAATTTCGTTGTTTGTTGGCTCACAGTGAACTCCAAAATACTGAAAAGTTTATTTATACCATATTATCAGCGAAGCTTATTCTTTACAATTATAATATTATGAAGAAATTGTTGCAATTATAATTGGAGAGATCTTTGAATAAATAAGTAGATGTCGTAATGCGAGACACCGTAATGCGTATGTGATACCGTGAAGCGTGATGAGTGATGAGTGACAGGTTAGTTCAATGTTCAAGGTTCAACGTTTGTGATAGTGATGAGTCCAAGGCTGTAAAATAAACAACCTGTAAAACCTCTATGACCCTTACAACCTCTAAAACCTCTGCAACCCTTACGACTTTTACAACAATTTTTATTTTTCCTGATTCTTTTGCCAAAACTGCTTGACTTTTCATTTAATTATATTTATTGTCGCGGCAACTATTGTCACGACAATAAAAGGTGGTTTCTGCTATGACTGATGAAAATTTGCTGGAAAAAGATATTTCTATGACTCTGGCCAAAGTTTTTTTCGGGATGAAAAAGATTTTTACAAAACTTTGGTCGGAATATGATATTACACCGGAGCAGGTGGGAATTCTCACCATTTTATGGGACGAAAACGGACTAAGTCAGCATGATATCGCAAAACGCAGCATAAAGGACGCTCCGAGTACGGCAAGGCTCATAAGCAGGCTCATTGACCGCGGTTTTGTCAAATGTGTGACTGACAGCGAAGACCGAAGATGCACCAATGTGTTTTTAACTGAAAAAGGGAGAAAGCTGGAGGAGCCGGCCAAATCCATAATGCCTGAATACAACAGCATGATTTATAACGGTATTAGTAATAAGGAGAAGCAAGGACTTTTGGGGATTTTGCAAAAAATGTATAACAATATAGAAAATATTGAGGTGAAAGATGAAGAGAATCATTAGTTTGTTTTTATTCTGCTTGCTTGCAGTAACGGCTTTTGCCCAGGAAGGTCAAAGGGCTGCCAATGTTGTTGTCAGCACTGTAAAGGAAAAGAAAATTGTAGAAACTGAAAATAAAATAGGCCTGGTCAAATACGATACCACGACTGAATTATCTTCTGAGGTTTCAGGGCTTGTTGAAGATACAACTTTTACCGAAGGTGATATCGTTAATAAAGGTGATGTACTGGTTCGTCTTAATACCGATTTCCTTGATAAAGATATTAGTATTAAGAAAAAGGAAATCGAAGTTTTGGAAGTGCGCATTGAAAATGTGTACAGGGATTTGCAGCGGTATGAAAAACTTTATAAACAGAATGCCGCCAGTGAAAAGCAGTATGAAGATCTCCTTTTTGAATACAAACGTATGAAAAAGGAAAAGCAGGCTCAGGAACTGGCTTTGCAGCGCCTAATGCTGGAAAAGGACAAAAGTGTAATAAAAGCTCCTTATGACGGAATCATTTTAAGTAAAAAGGTGTCTGACGGCGCATGGATGGCTCCCGGCAGCACTGTTTGTACAATTGCTGCGACTAATGATGTGATAGTACAGGTACCGGTTAATGAAAAATATGTTAAGTTTTTTAAAGAAGGTTTGGAAATTTTCCTGAATTTTACTGCATTTGATAAAGATGTCACCGGCACGGCGGCAGGACTTGATCCGGTAGCCGATCCCAAGACAAAAAATGTCTATTTGAAAATTAACATCCCTTATTTTACAAAACTACCTGTCAATATGACGGCAAATGTAAATCTGCCGGTGAGTGAGCCTCAAAAGATGCGAATAGTATCCCGCGACGCAGTTATCAGTAATAACGGTCAAAATTTTGTTTATACAATTAAGGACGGTAAAGCCAAAATACTTCCGATAAATATTGTAAGTTATCTCGGAGAAATGGTGGGAACCGACTCAAGGCATATCGTTCCCGGCATGAAAGTTATTGTAGAGGGCAATTCCAGACTCAGACCGGATCAGCCGGTTAAGGTAACAAGGGAGAAGTAATGAATATTATCAAGTTTGCTATAAACAGACCCGTAACGGTTATTGTCGGTATATTGCTTATTGTTCTTTTCGGTTTGCTGAGTATCGGCAAACTTCCAGTGCAGTTGAGCCCTGATATTCAGCTTCCGAAAATTACAGTTACCACCACATGGCCCGGCGCATCTCCGAATGAAGTGGAAGTTGAGATTGTAGATAAACAGGAAGAAAAACTGAAAGACCTTCGTGGTCTGCAGCTTATGGAAAGTTCCAGTTACAACAGCCGGAGTGAAATTACCCTTACTTTTGATCTTGAAGTGCCAATAGACACGGCGATGGTAAGGGTTTCCAATAAATTAAATGAAGTATCCGATTATCCTGATAATGCTAATGAACCTATTATTGACGCTTCCGGAGCCCAGGGATCACCTATTATATGGATGGCTGTTCAGAGTATGCCTGGAAACGAAAGACACGTTGATACTTACAAAACCTTTTTTGATGATGAAATAAAGCCGTATTTCAGCAGAATTGAAGGGGTTGGTAATGTTATGGTGTTTGGCGGTACAGCAAGCCGTCTGGAGATTATCACCGACACCGATAAACTTGCTGTAAACAGTCTGTCCATTCCCGATGTGGCTAACAGTGTTGCTGTTGCTAACAATGATGTACCGGCAGGAATTATGGGAGTGGGTAAAAACAGCTATCGTATAAGAACCAAAAGTAAATTTGAAAATCCCGATGCCCCTAACAGTGTTGTTCTATCCAGCGACGGTGTAAATACGGTAAGAGTGAATGATGTGGCTAAAACACAGCTGGGATACGAGCCACAGCTCAATTCTATTATGCATAATGCAAAACCCACCATTGTTATGGGTATAACCAAACAAAAAGGCTCCAATGTCCTTGAAATCACAGAAAAGGTAAGACAGGAAGTTAAAAGACTTAATGAGTCGGTTTTGCACGATAAGGGAGTGAATCTTAAGGTTGTGCACGAGCAGACACCCTACATTAATACAGCTATTAACACAGTTAAAATGAATATTCTTATCGGCGGTATACTGGCAATCATTGTATTGATACTTTTTCTTAGAAGTTTCAGCTCTACGGTTACCACAGCGATTGCATTGCCGGTTTCAGCCATCGGTACATTTATCTTTATGAATGCGTTCGGGCGGTCGTTAAATGTTGTCAGTCTTGCCGGTATTTCTTTTGCCGTCGGTATGCTTGTGGATAATGCCATTGTTGTACTGGAAAATATAGACAGACACAGAAAGATGGGCAAGAAGCCTTTTGATGCCTGTTACGACGGGACAGTAGAGGTCTGGAGTGCAGTATTTACCTCAACCACCACCACAATAGTTGTTTTTCTTCCCATTATTTTTATGCAGCAGGAAGTGGGGCAGCTTTTCAAAGACATAGCAATAGCGATTACCTTTGCCATTATTCTCAGCTACCTGGTTTCAGTAATAGCCATTCCTTCCATAGCGCACCAGTTTTTTAAGGTTTCAAAGAATAAAAAGAGGAAGGGCGAGTCTATCGGTAAGTTCGGCATGTTTTTTGTGAATATCATCATGTTTTTCAGCAAACAGTCGTTGAGAAACTATTTTACAAGGTTTGCAACTGTTATCAGCCTTACCCTTATGGCAGTATTAACCGTTTATTTTCTCATTCCTAAAGCCGAATATCTGCCACAGGGTAATCAGAATCTTGTCCTTAATATACTTGTTCCCCCTCCGGGGATGTCATATGAAAAGAAAAAAGAAATAGGTAATACAATTTATGAAAAAACGGCGCCGTATTTTAAGCAGGATTATAAAGACGGGATTCCGAAAATTGAGGAGATATTTTATATCGGTGCGGACAGGATAACCCTTTTCGGTGCTACAAGTGTTCACGAGACAGAAGCCAAAAAGATGATTCCGCTGTTTAACAGGATAATAAATGAAATGCCGGGAATGTATGGGGTGAGTATTCAGACCGGTATTTTCCAAAATGATATAAGTGAGGGTAGAACTGTCAAAGTGGATGTGATGGGTAATGATTTGCAGCAGATTACAGGTGCTGCAAGAAAGCTTTACGGAGCCATTTCCCAGGCGATGCCGGAGGCGCAAATCAGACCTGTTCCATCCCTTGAAATAAGTTATCCTGAAGCGAATATTGTTCCTCAGAGAAAACAGCTGGCTGCCAACGGTTTCAATGAGCGTGATCTGGGTATTATTGTGGACAGCCTTATGGACGGACATAAAATCGGTGATTATAAGCCGGGCGGTAAGGAAGCAATTGACATGGTTGTTACAGGTCAGGAAGATAAATATAATTCTCCTGAAGATATTATGGATAGCACGGTTGCCACAAGAAACGGTGATCTGCTGAAATTGCGCGATCTGGCTGATTTGCAGTACACTAAAGGAGTGACACAGATTAACCATTTGGAGAGAAGCCGGGTTATTTCTCTTGAAGTTACACCTCCGGAAGATATTCCACTCCAAACGGCTATGGACACAATTGCGCAGAAAATAATACAGCCTATGAAAGAAAAAGGAGCGCTTTCCGGCTTAAACACCAATTTAGGTGGTAACGCGGATAAGCTGGCGATAGCACTGCAGTCCTTGTCGGGAAATTTTCTGCTTGCCGTAATTATTGTCTATCTGCTGATGGCGGCGATATTTGAGAACTTCTTTTATCCTTTTATCATTCTTTTTACAGTACCTCTGGCTGCAGCAGGCGGTTTTGTCGGACTGAAACTTGTTAATATGTTTATTGCTCCGCAGGCTTTTGATGTGCTGACAATGCTGGGCTTTATAATTCTTGTGGGTACTGTGGTTAACAATGCTATTCTGATTGTTTATCAGACACTCAATAATATGAATAATGAAGGCTTGGGTGGTGTAACTGCTATTATAAAATCTGTTGAAACCCGAATCAGACCGATTTTTATGAGTATGATGACAACTTTTTTCGGTATGCTGCCGCTGGTTCTCGCACAGGGATCAGGTACTGAGCTTTACAGAGGTATAGGAAGTGTCCTGTTGGGTGGTTTGGCAATATCGACAGTTTTTACACTTTTTGTCATCCCTTCACTGCTGGGAATTTTTATCGGACATAAGAAAGGGGAAAACTGAGTATTAAGTGTTAAGTGCTAAGGTAAAGGCAAAGGTAAAGCAGAGGTTGATGAAAAGGTATTTGGATGTATTTGAGGTTGTTAGAGGTCGTTGGGGTTTACCCCTCTTGTTTAATCAAAGATTAAGCAAGAGTTGAGAGAATTGATAAAGTTGAAAATTGCATATTAAATGCACTTAACAAATTGGCAATATATCGCTTAATAGTGTATTCGGAGGCAGGGCTTCAGCCCTGCATTTTGACGGGATCTGGTATGGAAATAAAATCTGTATATTGGGCGGGACTAAAGTCCCACTTCCAAAAGATAAGATTGAATATTTACCAAAGTTTTAATTTGCGAAAATTTTTTATGAGAGGTAAGTGATGAAAAAATTATTTGTATTGATAATTTTACTGGCGGCGGTGAATGCTTTTGCACTAAGTCTTGACGAACTGAAAGAAAAAGCTGTTAAAAACAGACCTGTTTTGCATAAATACAGATTTGATACCGGAATATCTGAAGAAAATGTGAGATATCAGAAGGGTGAATTTATGCCTTCCGCCGATCTCGGCTATCAGTACAACCAGCTGGATGAAGACTCCATGTTTGAAAACAGTGAAAACAGCAACTTATATATTTCCTTAAGCTACAACCTTTTTGACGGTTTCAGGGACAAATATAACCTTAAGTCTGCAAAAGAAATGAAAAAGGTGAGTCTGTTTGAACTGCAGTCTAAAAAACAGGATATTAAACTTGATGTTGCCGCAGCTTATCTCAACGTTTACAGAAATCAGCGTTACCTTGAGGTTCGTCAAAATGCCTTTAAACTTTATAAAGAGAAATATGAGGACGCAAAACTGAAGTACGATGTTGGAGTGATGAAGTGGAGTGAAGTATTGAAAATAAAAGTTGAAATGGATAATGCAAAGCAGGAGCTGTTGAAAGCACAGGCGGAGCTGGATAAATCTCTCAACACGTTATCCAGAAAAGTTAATGCTGAAATAAAGATTGAGGATATCAACTTTCAATTATTGGAAACAATTCCTGAGTTTCATGAATATGATTTTTATAAGGAAAAAATGTACGCTGTCAGAAGTGAGCTGAAAGCACTTGAAACGGTTGTTCAGGCACGACATTACAGTGTGGGGGCTTCAAAGAGCTCTCTTTATCCCAAAGTTGATTTATCAATGAGGTACTCCAATTCTGCCGACTCCGCGAATCCTTACGGTGATAATGAGGAGGACGAGTTAAGAGGGCAGGTGAATGTAAATTTTAATATTTTTAACGGCTTTCAGAAATATTCAAATATTAATAAAGCAAAACTTGAAATGAGAAAATCCAAAATGGATGTAATGGAGTTGAAACTTGATCTTAAAAATCAGCTCCAGAATGTTTTCGAAGATAAAACTGTTGCTTTAGAAAATCTTGGGGTTGCCAGAACCAGCCTAAAAGAAGCTGAGGAGAATCTAAGGGTAACGGAGGCTTCTTTTAAAGAAGGTGTAGCTACCTCCACTGATATTCTGGATGCTATTTTTTATCTTTCACGTGCCAAATATAATGTGATAAATGCCAGAACACAGGTTTTTATTAATTATTTTAAGCTGCAGAGGGTTATTGAAAATCTGTAAAAGCCGTGATGGGTGAAGAGTGAGGTGGTGAGGTGGTGAGGTAGTGTGGACATGCTACAGTTTAGTAGACAGTAAGTTAAGCCAATGCTATAAAAAAAGCAGAGGTGCGAAATGAAGAAACGAAGAGTTTACAGTGAATCTTTTAAGCGAGAAGCTGTAGAATTA
>NZ_JAXKVW010000021.1 GCF_036172515.1 Flexistipes sp. | reverse complement strand
TAGCGGTCACACCCTGTGTTGGAATGTAAAGTGGATAAATATTTGCAAATAAAAACAATTATGAGAGGAGGGTGTAGACGGTTAGCGGCAGTAGTTTCGAGTTTCGGCTGCAAAATGCGTGCAAATTACATTGAAAAATATTTGCACTGCGACAAATGGGGTGACGTCAGAGCAGGCTTAAGCTTGATGATTATATTATTTTCTGATATAAAACTCAAATGGCAGATCAAATTAAAGCATTGATTGACCGTATAAAAAAAAGCAGAAATACAGTGTTTTTTACAGGAGCGGGGGTAAGTACTGACAGCGGAATTCCCGACTTCAGATCACCGGATACGGGTTTGTGGAAAACAACATCCGCTCAGGAACTGCTTTTCATAGATAACTTTGTCAGAAAACCAAAAGAGTTTTATAACTTTGCCCTCAAATTTTTCGAGGATCTGCTTTATGCAGAACCCAATCTGTCTCACAGATTTATAGCCGAAGTACAAAAGCTTTCGGATGAGTCTTATGTTATTACCCAAAACATAGACAACCTTCACCAAAAAGCTGGTTCATACAACGTAATTGAACTGCACGGAAATTTTTATTACAGTTATTGTATGGAATGCTCCCAGGAATTTAAAACATCAAAAGTTTTCAATATGCTGAAAAAAGGTGAAAATCCTCCCTTATGCCCGATATGCAAAGGACTTATAAAACCGGATGTTGTTTTTTTCGGTGAAAGCCTTCCGCACGATGCTTTGAACAAAGCTGTCAAAGTTTCAGAGAAAGCTGAACTTTTTATTGTCATGGGCTCATCCCTTGTGGTCAACCCGGCCGCACTGATGCCCGGCTATGCCAGAAGCGGAGGGGCAGAAGTAGCAATTTTAAATCGTGATAAAACACCATATGATTCATTGGCAGATTTTGTAATTCATGATAACCTTAGTAATACAGTAAAATCTTTGGAAGAGGCGCTTTATGAATAAAGGATTCGACAGAATGTGGGCACCATGGAGAATGAATTACATAGATGGTTCGCATAAAAACGAAGGATGCATTTTTTGTGTCAAACCTAAACAGGACAATGACAGGGAGAATCTTCTTTTATACAGGGGAAACACGTGTCATATTATGATGAATCTTTTTCCTTACAATAACGGTCATATTATGATATCTTCATATAGGCACACGGGAAATCTTGAAGAGCTGAATGACGATGAAATGCTGGAAATTATGAATTTGTCAGGTATGTGTATCAAAGCTATGAAAAATTCAATAAATCCAGCCGGATTTAACGCCGGCTTTAATCTGGGAAAAGCAGCCGGAGCCGGAGTGGATGATCATCTTCACTTTCATATTGTACCCCGTTGGAACGGCGACACCAACTTTATGCCTGTGCTGGGTGAAACAAAAGTCATCTCGGAACATATTTTGCAGACTTATGATAAACTTAAAAAAGCTATAAAGGCGCTGGAGGAAAAATGAGAATAGTCAGTACAATAATTAAAACAGTTGTAATAGCGGCAATAGTAATTTTTGCTACACTGAATATGCAAACTGTGGATTTGCAGTATTTTTATGGTAAAGAACCTGTTAAGCTGCCTTTGTTTCTGATAATTATCGGTTCTGCCTTCATAGGCGTTATACTGGCAGTAATGGTTGCACTCTCTGAAAAAATGAAAACACGCAGAGAGATAAACAGTCTCAGAAAAGATTTAAAAGAGGCTGAAAAGGAAATCACAAGACTGCGAAATCTTCCTTTAAGTAAAGAAAAAGAATCCACAAAAGAACATGCTGGACAATAAGTTTCTTTTTGCAACATTACTTATAGCGGTTCTGCTGTTACTGTATTATATCTTTGTCATCAGGAGAAAAGACGATATGGACGAACTAAGCGGGAAGCACTTCCTTAAAGGTTTCGGTTTTTTAGCTGAAAACAATATTGCAAAGGCACTGGACGAATTTTCGAGTGTTATCATTGAAAATAATGATAATCTGGAAATATATGCTTCTCTTGGTTCCCTCTTCAGAAAAAACGGAGATTACGCCAAAGCTGTACACATCCACGAAAGTACACTAAGTAACAGCAAATTGACCAAATCATTAAAAAAATATGTGCTTTTTGAACTGGTTAAAGACTATAAAGCATGGGGTCAGTTCGATAACGCCAAGTACTATCTTGAAGAGCTCATAAAAACAGACAAATCACCTGTGCTGATTAAGTTTTTTGCTGAAATACATTTTATGCAGGAAAATTATTCCGATGCTGAAAAATACTACCATAGATATGAAAAAAGCAGCGGTAAAGATTATTCCGACTGGAGAGCTTACTGTAATGTAAAGACAGCTCAAAAAGAGGAAAATGTAAAGCAGAAAACAAAACTTCTGGAAAAAGCAATTAAAATCCACCCTTCATTAAGGATTGCTCAGGTGGAACTCATAGATTCATACTTTAAAGCCGGACACACAGAAAAAGGTTTATCTGCTGTGAATGAGTTTATAGAAAAAGATATGACATCTTCCTATGAGGACCTTCTGAAAATGCGGGGTTACTATTACGATTATTCGGATGTTAAAAGTTTTGACGAACTGATAATGAAGAAAGTTTCGTCAAAAAGTGATAATCCTTTTTATACGGTGTTTTTGTCTGACTATTTCATAAAAAAAGATGACCCGGAAAAAGCCCGGGAAGTAATCCGTGATTTTGTGGAGAAACACAAACCATATAAGTCAATTCTGAAAAGATACAGCCGCATCAAGTTGGATAAAGTTCTTATAAATACATTTATTAATGACCCTGAATATATATGTGATAAATGCAAAACCAGTTATAACGACTATTATACAGTTTGTGCAAACTGTAAATCATTAGAAACAATTAAACCTCTTTGAGATTATGAAAAAAACCGGCACACTTACGCCGATGATGGCGCAGTATTATGAAATCAAAGAGAAATATCCTGACCATCTTCTTTTTTTCCGTATGGGTGACTTTTATGAAATGTTCGGTGAGGATGCCAATGTAGCCTCACGCATACTCTCAATTGCACTGACAAGCCGTAACAAGAAAGAGGAAAATCCCGTGCCAATGTGCGGCATTCCGTATCATGCATACAAAAGCTATTTAAACAAACTGCTGGAAGCAGGGAAAAAAGTTGCAATTTGCGAACAGCTTGAAGATCCATCAACAGCCAAAGGTATAGTAAAACGAGGTGTGACAAGGGTTATTTCCCCCGGGACAGTAATAGATGAAGATTCCCTTGAATCTCACGACTTTAATATTCTTATGTCAGCATACAAGTCCGGAGAACATTATCATATTTGTGCAGTGGATACATCCACAGGGGATACTTTTCTCCAGCAGCAGAAATATCTTGAAGATTCACTCGCCAAATGGAATCCGAAAGAAATTATATCAAATATTGATTTGGAAATAAAAAATACCGGCTTTTATAAAATCAGCAGGAATCAACATATTAAAGCCGTAGAAGATAAGGTTACCGGGCACTTTGGAGTCAGAACACCGAAATCACTGGGGATATATGATAAAGAACTCCTTTACCCTCTTTCTTACATACTTAACTATCTTGAAGACAGTTTTCTGGAAGTTTCACTAAAAAAACCGGTTTTTTTAACGGCTGAGAATGAAGTATACCTTGATGCTGTAGCTGTCAACACGCTTGAAGTTGTGAACACAAGCTCAGACTCTGAAAATCCGAGTCTTTATAATATCCTAAACAGATGCAACACTGCAATGGGAATGCGTCTGCTGAAAAAATGGCTGCTGTCACCGAGCAGAAATCTCGGGGAAATATACAGAAGGCAGAGCATAGTTGAATTTTTCACTCAAAACAGTATATACCGGAACAGCATTAAAGATAAACTCAAACAAGTGTACGATATCGAAAGAATCGCATCCAGAATTGTTGCAGAAAGAAGCGGTCCCAGAGATCTCATATGGCTTAAAAATTCCATTTCCAATCTGCCCGGCATCCTGAATGTTCTTGAAGAAATAAGGCATCCGAACATTGACGATTTAAAAGAAGGCTTCGACACACTTGGAGATATTTATTCCCTCATTGAAAATGCCATAACAGATGAACCGCCTTTAAATATAACGGAAGGTGGAATTATAAAAAGCAGCTTCAACAATGATATTGCCCATCTCAGAGAAATAAAAGACAACAGCAGAAAAATGCTCGCCCGAATTGAAGCTCAGGAAAAGGAAAAGACCGGAATTCCAACACTTAAGGTAAGGTACAATAAAGTCTTCGGTTATTACATCGAAATAAGCAAAACCCATTCCTCCAAAGCTCCGGAACATTACAGAAGAAAGCAAACACTGGTGAATGCAGAGCGTTTTATAACGGATGAATTGAAAAAACTGGAAGATGAAATCCTGAATGCTGAAGATAAATTGGCAAAACTTGAATATGATATTTTTAAAAGTATCAGAAAAGATGTACGCAAAGAAAAAGACAGGATAAGAGAAGTTGCGGGCAAAGTGGCTGAACTGGATGTCCTGCTTAACTTTGCTGAAATAGCTGATAAATACAGCTACTGCAGGCCTGAAGTTGGAGATTTTGAAGAAATCAGAATAATTGACGGAAGGCACCCTGTGGTGGAAAACCGCATGAGTGAGCCTTTTATCCCCAATGACGCTTTTCTGGATAACAGTGAAAACAATTTGCTCATTATAACCGGCCCAAACATGTCGGGTAAAAGTACGTACATAAGAATGGTTGCAATAAACACCCTGCTTGCCCATACGGGCTCATTTATCCCTGCAGCAAGTGCCAAAATCTCTCTGGTGGACAGAATATTTACACGGGTGGGAGCAAAGGACAACCTGGCAAAAGGGGAATCCACCTTTATGGTGGAAATGGTGGAAACGGCAAATATTCTAAACAATGCCACTGCCAGTTCACTTATTGTACTTGATGAAATCGGCAGAGGTACATCCACTTTTGACGGTGTTTCCATAGCCTGGGCGGTAGCGGAATATATACTTAACAAAATCAAAGCCAAAACCCTCTTTGCAACACATTATCACGAACTCACCGATATCCCGAAAATCAACAGCGGAAGCAGAAACTACACCGTGGAAGTTAAAGAGTGGAAAAACGAAGTAATTTTTTTAAGAAACATTATTGAAGGAAGTGCCGACAGAAGCTACGGTGTTTATGTAGCCAAAATTGCAGGTCTGCCCGGCGAGGTTATCTCCCGAAGTAATGAAATAATGGCCACCCTTGAGAAAAATGAATACGGTATTGACGGACTGCCGAAGCTGGCTAAAAAGAATCGCAAATCACCACGCACAGAAAAGGTTGTGGAGCCTTTCCTTGTTTTTGAAGAACATCCGGCTGTATCAGAGCTGAAATCGGTAAATATAAACGACATTACGCCGCTGGAAGCATTAAATTTACTGAATAAATTGAAGGAAACGGTAAAAGATGAATAAAAATCTGAGTTTTGCAGGATACATTCTTTCTTCGCCGTCGAGGACGGCTGCATTTCTCTTCAGTGAGATCCCCCTTTGGGCTGTTTTTATACTGTTCTTCAGCGAAACATTTTCTTATGTGCAGGCCGTAATACTGGTGTTATTAATTTTTATGTCAAGAGCTTTTGTTAAATCTTTTGTGGATATGAATGTTTACTCCAGTTTTTTTAAGGAAATCACAAAATTTGTTTTTACTTTCTTTTCTTTTATCATTTTCGCCGTACTTATCCTCTCATCTGCCGTTGCAATAGCATTATCCGGAAGCAGTGTTTTTGCACTGATACTGTTAATTTTTATTATTATTTTTTCAGTGTTCCACGCTCTTTTCTTAAAACCCAATATTACAAGAAAGCTCTGGGGAAAAAACATCAAAACCCCTTCAACATTTTTTTATGATTTAATGATAAGTTTAGGATGGATAACCGTCTTTCTTTCATGGGGCAAAACAGGTCACATAGTTTTTATGCTTATAATAATCATATTGCTTCAGTGTAAAAAAATGATGAAAATGTATGAAAGTGTGTTATAAGTAAATATGCCTATATTAAATGTAATTGATTCGGGAAGTTCGGGAAACTGTTATCATATAAAAAGAAACAATATGCATATCTTTGTGGATATAGGGATATCCCGCTACAGAGTGGACGATGTACTGGAAGAAAATGACATCAAAAATGACAAAATTCTGCTTTTTCTCACCCACGAACATAATGATCATATTTCCGGGATCACCCCTTTTCTAAACAGATATAAGCCGGTTGTTTTTGCCAGCGAAGGAACAGCCGACGTGTTGAAAAAAAAAGGAATAAATGTTTCTGATTTTTACATTCTTAATAAGGACAGGATTTACGATTTTGAAGATATAAGTGTGCACCCTTTCCAGATTATGCACGATGGAGCTGAACCTCTCGGATATCATTTCACTTTTGATGACAAATCGATAACCTTTGCAACAGATCTGGGACACGCTCCTGCATATATTGAAGAATACCTGTCAGTCTCCGACATAGGGGTGCTGGAATCCAATTATGAAGAGGAACTGCTGAAAAATGGCAAATACCCCGAATATCTGAAAAAACGTATCCTCTCCTCCAAAGGGCATCTCTCCAATAAAGAGGCGTTAAATATTGCGGCTAAACTCAGCGGTAACAGAATCAAAAAACTGTTATTTGCACATGTAAGCGAAGAAAACAATGACTACGGTATACTTGAAAAATACAGTAAATTTGCCACAAAAAATTTCGGTTTTGAAACGAGCTTTTTAAGACAGAATTGCAAATACGGGATAAGTTTCTGAATGATACCTGTAATTATATTTGGCGTCACCGTATTACAGTTTTTATTTGTGATGCTGAATCTTTTCAGCCTCCCCGGTAATATGCTTGCTGCAATACCTCCTATTATTCTGTATTTCACCGATCTTATTGAACTTTGGCAGCTTATGCTAATCCTTGCCATAGTAGCTGCCGGTGAAATATTTGAATGGATATCCGGATTTTTCAGCGCAAAGAAAACAGGCGCCACAAACAAAAGTGTTTTTGCTTCAATCGCCGGTGCAATTGTTGTTGGAGTAATCATGGCTCCGTTATTTTTTGGAATCGGCGCGCTGATAGGATCTGTAATCGGCGCATTTGCCGGCACCTTTATCTATGAAAAGCTTGCCACATCGGATAACCGGACAGCTATTCTCCGAAGCACATCAATAATGAAAAACAGGATGTTCGCCATTGTTATAAAATTCAGTCTGGGTATTTCCATTGTTATCCTGACTGGAATCTACATCTATCAATAAAAAATTATTTTTTAAAGAGTATTAATGGTTATTAGTGGTTATTCATTGATATTTGTTGTTATTTATTGCTGCAGGTTGAGGCAAAAACTATTGCAAATCCAGTGAAATAGGCCACGCATTTCACGGGATAGGCCACATTAATCTCTTAAACTTTACTTTTACCTTCTTTTTCACCCTTAGTACTTAGCGCTTAACACTAATGAATACCCATAACCCATAACCCATCACCCATCACCCATAACCCATAACCCATCACCCGTCACGCATCACGCATCACGGCATTTAACCGTTTTCAAAATAAACCAGTGAGGCATTGGGCACAAATGCTCTCTTTTCGCCCTCTTTTAACAGTTCATTAATTTTACCGGTATCATTTATTTTTCTGAATCCCATGCGTTTACAGTCTTCATAATCAAGACGGGAATACAGATAGCAGTCAAAGTGTTCTGTAATATTCCGTAGATTAAAAGCAGTCTGCCGGTTTATTCTGTATTCATCAAAAAGCTTTTCAGCCATTTCTGATGTGGAAGAATAATCAAAAAAATTTTCAAATGTTTCATTACCATAACCGTCCTTGCATTCAGCAAAGAAAATAATTTTCCCGCCATCGCGTACAATACTTTTAACCCTGTCTATCGATTTCTGAGCCTGTATCATATTTATATCTTTAGGAAATCCTCCACAGGAACATATAACAATATCGTATTTGTCAGACACTTCAACCTTTGTTAGCTCCTTTAAACGCTCACAGGCTTTTATATGCGAGATAAACAGATCACCGCCTTCCACATCCACAATCTCACCATTTTCATTCAAAATCGTATTTATGGCAAAAAAGTTTTTCCCTGCCCTTGCAATCATAACTGCCTCAACAATATCATCGTGAACAGGGTTTTGTTTTAAGTTACCGGTACAGGCATAAGGATGCCTTTTCTTTGCTCTTTCATCCAGAGCCAGTTTGTGATTGTTCATGGCACTCTTACGGGAAGCTATCCCGGGCAGAATCATCTTCCTTGCTCCTCCAAAACCTGCAAAATAGTGATAGCTTACCGAAGCGATTGGAATTATTGTATCGTGATCAAAATATGCATTATTCAGAAGTACGGGAGTGGTGTGTTTCGTCTTACCATAATATGTCATACTTTCTGTATCATCCGGATCGTGATTTATAATATGTTGTGAATATTTTTCGTATACTTCATCCGTTAAAATTTCCCTTTTTTCGTCAACGGTAAGTGGTCTGTGAGTACCCACAGCAAATATAAAAGAAAATGTTTTTCCGTATGACTCAATTCTGTCGATAAGCTCTTTCAGAAAAAAGCATGCTCCTGATTTTCTTGTTATATCGGGTAATATTATTAAAACCGAAGATGCCTTTTGTAAAATTTCATCTATTCCTTCGCTGTAATGTGGATTTGAGTTAATCTTATAAAAAATATCCCGGCTGGTTAAGACCGGTTCGTTAAAATCTCTGTCCAGCGTTTCAATATTCCTATCACTGTTAAAAAAGATGGTTTCTTTACCGTATTTGATATTGATATCAACCTCCTATCTTGGACATCGTTCTTTTATAGAGATCTCTGCAGCTTCTGTTGCTCAAATGATGTTCTTCCTGTTTAATATTAAGACTCTCCCTGATTTTACTTTTTATATCCTCAATACCACCGTTTCTGATTACTTCCCTTACATCCACCTCATCGTCTGACAAAAGACACGGCCTTATTTTACCGTCTGCAGTGAGTCTTATTTTGTCACATTCAGAACAAAAATGCTGCGATATCGGTGTGATCACCCCAATCATGCCGCCTCCGGAAAGTTTAAAATTCTTGGCGGGGCCATCCAAAGCTTTTCTTTGAACCTTTTCCAGATTGTATTTTTTGGATACTATATCAATTATCTCTTTACCTGTAATAATATTATCCTTGTGCCATCCCGCTGAATTTCCGATGGGCATAAACTCTATGAAGCGGACAACAATATCATTATCGGAGGCAAAATCACAGAAATCTATTATTTCATCATCATTAAAGCCGCGAATAACGACAGTATTAACTTTAATGGGCTTTATACCTTCTTCTTTTGCAATATTAATGCCGTTTATAATGGTTTTAAGGTCAAAACCACCGGTAATATAGGAGTACCTGTCTTCACGAAGAGAATCAAGACTTACATTAATACGGTTAATTCCAGCTTCATGTATATCCTTTGCAAATTTGTGCAAAAGTGAACCGTTTGTAGTAAGAGTAACTTCCCTGATACCGGTAATATCTTTCACTTTTTTCAGAAAGAATGAAATGTTTTTTCTGACAAGAGGCTCCCCTCCTGTTATCCTTACCTTATTGACTCCCAGCTGGGAGAAAGCCTCGACAGCCAGAAGCATTTCCTCATAGCTGAGTATCTTGTTATGTGATAGGTACTGAAAATTGTCGTTGGGAATGCAGTATTTGCATTTGAAATTGCATCGGTCGGTGACGGATATGCGCAGATATTTATAGCTCCGTCCGAATTTATCCTTAAGATCTTCACTCATATATATCTTCCTCATTCAAATCGCTTTTTCTGCCGAATATTTTGGCAACAAAAACACTTATTTCATAGAGCAGGATAAGAGGGCCTGCCATCATCAGCTGAGTAAAAACATCCGGCGGCGTAAAAATCGCCGCAGCGATGAACAGTATAACAATTGCATAGCGTCTGTTTTTTTTCATAAAATCAGCCGTTATAAGGCCCATTTTTGACAAAAACAGAACAAAAACCGGCAGTTCAAAGATAATACCGAATCCCAGTATAAGACGGACAACAAAAGAAAGATACCATTGCAGCGAAAGCGATGCGATAACATCACCTTTGGCATAGTTAAGGAAAAATTTAAAACCAAAAGGAAAAACTATATAATAGGCAAAAGCAGCACCGAGAAAAAACAAAAGTGATGATACAATAACAAAACTAACCACATATTTTTTTTCGTGAGCATAAAGACCGGGAGCCACAAACTTCCACAGCTGATAAAGGATATACGGCATACCGAAAAAAACAGCCGCCATCAGCGACAGTTTTAGTTCCGTGAAAAAACCTTCAGTAAGTTTGAGCATCGCCATGCTTGAATCAGGTGGCAGATGTTTAACAACAGGTTTTGTGACAAATTCCAACAGGAATTCACTCTGCCAGTAGCAAAAAGAAAAAATGATAACCAGTAAAATTACTATTTTTATGATTCTGGACCGGAGTTCTTCAAGATGGGCAGTCAAAGGTATTTTATCTTCGATTCCCGCCATTAGGTTTCCCTGCTTTCACGTTTTACGTTTTCGTCGGATTCTTCTGATTTTTTCGTAGTTCCGTCTTTCTCGCCTTTATCATCATTATTTATACTTTTTTGATCGCTGTTTTCTTCTTCGGCCTGCAGTATATCCTGCTGCCATTTGTTTTTATAAACCTCTGAAATATCACTATTTTTCGAGCGGGAAGATGAAGAGGATGATTCGTCAATATCATCTATATTCACTGCATCCTTAAAGTCGTTCATCACTTTTTTAAACTCAGCAAAACCTTTTCCGAGTGCTTTAGCAACTTCCGGCAGTTTTTTCGGACCTACCACTATCAATGCCAAAACCAGTATTAAAATTACTTCTGTCATACCCAAACCAAACATATAAGACCTCTTTAAAGGATGACCAACCCTGCATATAAATATTTTCAGGAAAAATGATAGTTATACCGTGCCCAAAAATCAATAACTATTTCAAAAATTTAGTTTGGATCATTATTATGATTATTGATTTTTTCTTCGTATTTCCTGGCAATAAGTACATTTTCAGAAGGCTTTTCGTGTTCCTTTATTTTTTTTATATTTCTGCTTCCGCATTTGGTGCATTTAACAGGAGTATTGAGCCACCATAGAAAAGTAATAATAAGGGAAGGAATTCCCACAAATGTTCCTATAACAGGCATGAAAAATATGACCATCGCAATTACCAAAAAAATCCCGGGTGTCTGTGTTACCTTTTCCACATCAGTGTATTGCTGACAGTTTTCACACCATTTCAAACTCATAGGGTATATATTAATAATTTTCAAACGCTTGTCGAGGAAAAATGTTGTATTTAAGACAATTAAGCATTATCATTTAACATGAACCTGAGTTCATATTTATTAACAGGAGGTCTTCATGAACATTCAGCTAATTAGCGAATACGCAACAACTTATGGCCTTAAAATCATACTGGCAATAGTAATATTTTTTGTCGGAAAAATAGCGGCAAAGTGGTTAAAAAGACTTATAGGCAAATTAACTGCCAGAGGTAATGTAGATCAAACCCTTTCCAATTTTCTGGGTGATTTAACCTACATACTTGCAATGATTATCGTCATAATTATTGCACTAAACAATCTTGGTGTTAAAGCCACCTCTCTGATTGCCGTACTTGGTGCCGCAACTCTCGCCATAGGCTTGTCACTCCAGAGCAATCTTGCCAACCTGGGCTCAGGTATATTGCTGCTTTTCAACAGACCTTTCAAAGTTGGGGACTACGTCGAGGCTGCAGGAATAGGCGGCACAATCGAAAAAGTCAGCCTTTTCCAGACAGAGATGGTGACACCGGACAATAAAAAGATATTTATCCCAAACTCAAGCATAACCAGCTCCAGCATAACAAATTACGGAGCTTACGACACCAGAAGACTGGATCTGACCGTTGAAATAGATTATCAGGATGATGTTGAAAAAACCAAACAAATTTTAAAAGAGCTTGCAGATTCTGATTCCAGAGTCTTGAGTGAGCCTGAGCCTCAGATCGAATTGACTGAACTTGGAGCAAACGGAATTATATTAATATTCAGACCATGGGTGAAATCAAGCGATTACTGGCCGTTAAAATTCAGCATGCTGGCTCAAATTAATGAAGCTTTTAAGAAAAACGGAATATCCATTCCATATCCCCAAATGGATGTGCATGTAAAGCATACAGAGGGAGAATGATGAATGATAGATACCGTGATGCGTGACACCGTGAAGAGTGACACGTAATGCGTGAAGCGTGATGGGTAATGGGTGATAGGTTATAGGTTTGATGCTGTGTCCGTCCACTCAACAGTTGACTTTATAACGCTATCAAAAATACAAAAGATTTGGGAGCTAAGATTAATTTTTTCTTTTATCTCTTGAAATGAGAGCATATGCCGAATGGTTGTGTATGCTCTCCATATTGTCACTGGATACTTCAAACCATGTTATTCTGTCATCTTCAAGGAGTTTCTCAGCTATATTCCTTACTATATCCTCAACAAAAACCGGATTTGCGTAGGAAGTTTCTGTTATATACTTTTCGTCCTCACGTTTAAGCAGTGAATATATCGGCGCACTTGCACTGCATTCTGCAATATTAACCAGATCTTCAATCCAAACCATTTTGTTATATCTGACCTTTATTTTTACATAACTTCTCTGATTATGAGCCCCTGCACTGCTAATTTCCCTGGAACAAGGACAAACGGAAACGACGGGAACCTTCACAGTTGTGACGAAATCTTTCTCACTTTTTGTTGCATATCCTGTGTATTCGCATTCATAATCCATTAAGGATGGAAGATTAGATACCGGAGCCTTCTTTTCAATAAAATACGGAAACCTTACTTCCACACCAGCCACCTCGGAATCCAGTACTCCCATCATGTCATCCAAAATGTCCCCGAAAGACCTGATGTCTATATCTGCCTTATAGTTATTAAGAATTTCCACAAAACGGGACATATGGGTGCCTTTAAAGCTGTGAGGCAGCTTGACAAACATATCTATACGGGCAACAGTGTGTTGTTTCCCCTTATTTTTATCTTTGACGACAATGGGATAAAGTATATCTTTAATTCCAACCTTATCTATGGAAAGATTTCTGTCGTCGTTAAGACTCTGAACGTCTTTAAGCATCCTATTTCCGTTTTATTTTCTGTCTGTTTAACAGCATCTGATAGGGTTTTACCCCTTGGGGCATTTTGTCAATGTTCAACTGCATCCACATAGCACCATAATTCTGCATTTTCATCTTTTTACGGTTTTTCAGAGCTTCAAGATTGGATTCAAGTTTTTCATCCAGAGGGGCTTTGTTGCTGCCTTTTTGCAAAATCTGTATAGCTTTGTCCCTTCTTCCCATCTCCGTTAAGAAATACGCATAGACACTGTAAACAAAACCTTCTTTTTTGGCTCCTCTGACAGCTTTCTCCATAACCTTTTCCACTTTCTCATAATTCTTTTCTTTAAAATACATTGTTGCAAGCATACACATGCCCAGCCAGTTTTTGGAAAAGCCTTTCTCCAGATATTCTTTGGCGGTTTTAAAATCCTTCTTCATGTAATAAATTATACCGATCTGCGAGTTTATCTGCTCTTTGACAAAAATCTGCCATTTGGAGTATTTATAACCGTCTTTAAGCCTTGATATGGCTTTATCATATCTACCAGCTTTCATATCCTTTTCAACAGTCTTAAAAAGTGCTGTTAATTTATTGAGGAAACGCTTACCCACAACAAAATTTGCACCCAGCAGAAGTAGCACACCAACAAGACCAGCAAGAAAGTAGTTATATGAAAGGAAATAAACCCCGACACTTATTAATCCCGATACAATAAAACTGATTAAAATTGTTAACATTATTCACCTCAAAAATTGTTACTTATAAGCAGGGAAATGATTATATTCATATTCATAATATTTTCAACCTGTTTGAAAAATTTCAATCACGGGCAGACATTCAATACGGACATCTCAGATTCTGCTTTTCCGGCTGCAGCTTTTATTCCAAACTTCACACACTTTTCCGGTTTATTTTCATAACGGTAAAAATTTGTTTCCACTTCTGCCTTCATTACGAATCCGTTCCCTTGATTAATATAAAACTTGTATTTTTCTGCCTTTTCCACTGATTCCCATGAGATCATTACAAAAGTATTTCTCACTATGCTGCGCAAACGCCGGGGAGCAGGAATAAACTTTCCGGCAGTCAGATCAATTTTGGTTGTAAAAACACTGCCTTTGTTTCCGTAAATATCATAGGGTATGATTTCGATGTTGTTGACTTCTCCGTTTAACAATGCCGCTGTTAAGTTATCCTTCCTTCCTTCGTATAATTTTCTGCCGTTCACATACAGTTCGTAATACTCAAGATTATCCGGATACGTTATTTCCAGCTGAGCTTTCACTGCATCAGTTATCCTATAATCAAACGTTTTAATCTCAATAGGCTTGCTGTACGTGACAATCACATTCTTTTTTTCCGAATATACCTCTAAAAATCTGTCATAATAAGAAAGCCGGTAAACATATCTGTTACCCTGCTTCACACCTTTATCCAGAAAAGATTCTTCCGGTTTAAGGCGGGATAAAAAAGTGAATTTTTGCAAACATCCTTTATCATCGTACCCGGCCTTTTCTGCAAACATCACATACTCATCGGAAATATTTGCAATTTTCATTCCTTTCTCAGTGATTTTAGCCGAACGCTCTGCAGGCAGGGGCAGGTTGAAAGAATCTTTTGAGACAGGTCTTGTTTTCTTGCCGCAGGCAAACACTGACACCGCAATTAATACAACCAAAACAAATCTTTTCACGTTAAAAACTCCTCAGCTTCCTTTATCTGCTGCAAAACTGAGATTTTAGCCGTCCCCCCTTTAGCTTTCCTGCTGTCTACTGACTTTGCAACAACCACATATTCAAAAATATCACCCTCTATCACACGTGAAAACTGTCTGAATTCTTCCATTTCTAAATCTTCCAGACCTTTATTTTTGGAAAGTGCATATGCTACTGTTTTCCCCACTGCATTATGAGCTTCTCTGAAAGGCATACCTTTTCTGACCAGATAATCAGCCAAATCCGTAGCCGTTGAAAATCCGCCGCCGGCAGCCTTTTCCATTTTTTTCTCGTTCAGCTTCATTTTTGCAAACATTTCCGTAAAGATTCTCAAAGAAGATATTAACGTTTCCACACTGTCAAAAACGGGCTCCTTGTCCTCCTGCATATCCTTGTTATAAGCAAGGGGAAGCCCCTTTAATGTTGTAAACAGACTTATCATATTTCCGTACAGCCTTCCCGTTTTACCTCTTATCAATTCAGGCATATCGGGATTCTTTTTTTGGGGCATAATGCTGCTTCCCGTGCAAAAATCATCGGGCAAATCCAGAAAAGCAAACTCAGCGCTGGAAAAAATTATCATCTCCTCGGAAATTCTGGACAGATGCATTCCGCAAATAGATGCTGCTGAAAGAAACTCCAGAGCAAAATCCCTGTCACTCACAGAATCCAGGCTGTTTGAGGTTGGTTTGTCAAAACCTAATTTTTCTGCTGTGTAATCACGGTCGATATCAAAAGTTGTTCCGGCCAGAGCACCTGCACCCAGAGGGCACTCATTCATTCTTTCGCGTAAATCTTTAAAACGCAGAAAATCCCTTTTAAACATTTGAAAATAAGCCATGGCATAATGTGAAAACAGCACAGGCTGAGCCGTCTGCAGATGCGTATACCCCGGCATCACCACATCTATCTTTTCCCTTGATTTATCTACAATAACCTGCATAAGCTCCCTTAAGCATTCACTGATCTCATCAACCCTCTCTCTTAAATACATCCTGAAATCCGTAGCAACCTGATCATTTCTGCTCCTGGCTGTATGAAGTTTGCCTGCAACAGGACCGATCAATTCGTGCAGCCTCTTTTCAATAGCCATATGAATATCTTCATCTGCGTCGCGGAATTCGAAATTCCCTTCCTCTATCTCCGCTTCTATCTTTTCAAGCCCATCTTTTATCTGCCTTGCTTCGTCTTCGGCAATTATCCTTTGTTTTGCCAGCATTTCCACATGAGCAATGCTACCTTTTATGTCAAATCTATACAATTTCCTGTCAAAGTTGATGGAAGCATTGAATTCTTCCGCCAGTTTATGCGTGGACAAAGAAAATCTGCCACCCCATAACTTTTCAGCCATTTCACACCTCAATCTCGTATTCTTTTATTTTATTATGCAGTGTCCTTCTGGAAATTCCCAGTATTTCGGCAGCTTTCGTTTTATTCCCGTTAGTCTGTTTCAGTGCCTTTGCAATTAAGTTTCTTTCATTTCCTCTGACATCCATTGCACTGTCTTCCGAAAAATCTGAATGTTCAGGCTCCGGCAGATGGACTGCATCCAGTTTATCAGAAGTACACAGTATAATACTTCTCTCCACAAGGTTGGACAATTCCCTGATATTACCGGTAAAATCAAACCTCATAAGCTTTTGCATATAACTGTCAGTATAACCCCTGATAAGCTTGTTAAACGAATGGGAATATTTATCTATGAAAAATTTGACAAGCATTGGGATTTCCGATTTTCGCTCCCTTAAAGGTGGCAGATTTATGGGAAACACATTAAGACGGAAAAACAAATCTTCTCTGAAACCGCCTTCATTAACCATCTCTTTAATATTTCTGTTGGTTGCGGCAACAATTCTCACATTCGTTCTTATACTTTTTTCTCCGCCAACTCTTTCAAAAACCTTCTCCTGCAAAGCCCTGAGAAGTTTTGCCTGTGTGGGTAAAGGGAGCTCGGCAACCTCATCCAGAAACAGGGTGCCTTTATCTGCAAGTTCGAATTTCCCTTTTTTCTGGGAGACTGCTCCGGTAAATGCCCCTTTTTCATGACCAAACATTTCGCTTTCGATTAAATTTTCATTAAGTGCAGCACAGTTCACCGCAAGAAAAGGGCCGTTTTTCCTGTGGGAATTATCGTGAATTGATTTGGCAACCAATTCCTTGCCGGTCCCCGATTCTCCGGTAATAAGAACCGTAGCATCGGTAGGTGCCACCATTTTCAGCATTTCGATAATTTTTCCCAGCCCTTCTTCAGAATATACGCCATCAAAAACATAATCTTTAAGAACATTATCAGCTCCGGATACACTTTTATCCGACCTTGTCTTAAGATTGTTTTTTACCAAATCCAGTAAATTATCCGTATCAACAGGTTTGGATATAAAATCAACAGCACCAAGTTTCATTGCCTGTACAGCCGTTTTGACATTTGAAAATGCCGTTATAACAATAACGGGAATATGCAGATCTTTCTGTCTCATATGTGAAAGAAAAGTGAACCCGTCCATAATATCCATTTTTATATCCAGCAGAATCAGATCAAAATCACTTTCATCTATTAACTGCAGAGCTTCAACACCATTTTCAGCCTCTAAAACTTCAAACCCCTCATCTGCCAGATGTATTTTGAGCATAAGTCTGTGATTTTTCTCATCATCTACAATAAGAATCTTTTTATCCATTTTTAAAATCCTTTTCACTCTGCCCTGAAAAATCCATCTCCACAACAAAAGGGTCGGTACTTATTACATTAACTTTCCCTTGATGCAACATCAATATTTTTTTGGCTACAGCCAAGCCCAGACCCGTACCTTTTGATTTTTCCGTATAAAAAGGTTCGAACAGTTTTTCAGAATTTACCCTGAGCTTACTTTTAACCTCATTGATAATCTCAGCTCTTTTGGCTTTCTTATCCAGTTTTATATAAATATCTGAATTGTCAGGGGCACCCTGAACCGCGTTAATAATAAGATTCATAACCGCCTGCATAAGCTTGTCTTTATCAGCATAAATTTCAAAAGAGCTGCCTTCAACATTAACAGTCAAACCTTTGGCTTTTATATCATATCCCAGCAGCTCAATTATATGGTGAATAAGCTTTTCAAGGTCAAGTTTTTGAAACTCTAATACCATGTCCCTTCCGTAACTTAAAAAGTCATTCACTATTTTATTAAGCCTGTCTATTTCTTCAAGCGACTGAAAAAGGTATTCAGAAAGTTCCGGACTTTGAATTTTTTTTGCAGAATAATTTATTAGCCCTTTCATGGAACTCAGGGGATTTTTAATTTCATGCGCCAGGACATTGGCAAATTTACCGATTTCGGCTTCTTTTTCAGCCAGCTGCAGTTTTCTGCTTTTTCGCTCATATTCACCGATAATTCTGACACTGTAAAAGAAAATAATCACAAGCAGAATCCCCAGGATAATCACCTGAGAAACATCAACAATCGACTTTTGAAGTATTGAGGAGTACTCCCTTTTGTTCAGTAAGACACCGATATAATAATCTCCTGAAGAACCGTTATTATCATCCCACATACGCATCATGCCTTCGCCCATCATATGCCCGCCCATTCTGCCGCCCATACGGCCCATAGCCATACCGGCAAAGGGATTAAACCTTTTATACAAAAAGAATGACTCGTCCAGCTCAACCATTTCAATATTATCTGAATGTCTGCCAACCAACCCCTGATAGGAGGAAGGTTTCCTGTCGCCGACACTTAAAATTACTTTTCCCGATTCTGAGTAAACAACAATATCTTCTATTATTTCTTGTTTTGAAATATCCCGGGCAAACTGCTCAATTGTTCTTCTGGAAAACTGCTCATTCATCATAAATGCCCGGTTTCCGGACTCAAATGATCTCATCACAAATTCCGAAAAGTTTACAAGGTTTTCTTTATAACGTTTCAAAGACTGCAGGGAAGAGGAAACACTAAGAATCACAGTGGTAATTGTAAGAATAATGGCAATCAGCAAAACAATTTTTAAGTGTCTGGAATATCTGCCCATAATTTATTTAATTTGTATTATTTGGATAAACAAGTAAACAAAAAAATCAGCGGAGTTCATTTTTCATCCGTTCATACTCTTCTTTACTCAACTCTCCCGAAGCATATCTTCGTTTCAAAATTTCTAAAGGTCTCTGGCCTGTTTTCACATCAGAGTCTTCCGTTGAGCGATCCGATCTGAAGATATTAAAAAGCAGAAAAATAACCGCCCCGATTATTACCACCCAGATAATGAGATTGATAAATCCGCCTCCGAAAGGCATCATCCCAAAAAAATTTGCACAAAAATCACTATACATAATTTCCTCCTGTATCAATTAAATTATAATTAGCAAAAAAATGTCCAGAATATAAACAAAATGTCCAAAGCAAATACACCTTTCATATAAACAAGTTAAAACTCATCACATCCTTCACCCTATTCGTTAACTGTGCAGAATTTTCCCGCCAGTGAACAATTTTCCCACCAAAAGATTTTTCCCTCTCCACTTTTGCCTGCTTCAATTTCCCCATCTCCCTATTTCCCTATCTCCCTATTTCACTACCTCACTATTTCTCCCAAAACCCATAACGCATAACGGCATCAAACCATAACGTTTTCTTGACACCTGCAGGCAAGCTTGGTATTAATACTTGCAGTCTGTTTTATTACTATGACGGGGTGATTAATGCTCAAAAAATACCTGCTCTCGCCGGGGCCTACACCTGTTCCTGAAGAGGTAATGCTGGAAATGGCTAAACCGATGATTCATCACCGGACGCCTCAGTTTTCAAGAATTTTCAGCAATGTGAGAGAAAGATTGAAACCGTTATTCGGGACAAAGGAAGATGTTCTTATTCTGGCAGGTAGCGGTACTGCGGCCATGGAGGCATCCATTGTAAATACCATGAGTCCCGGGGATAAGATACTTGTGGTAAATGCGGGAAAATTCGGTAAAAGATGGATTGATATTGCCCAAAGCTACGAAGTCTTGGTTGAAAGTATAGAGCTTGCCTGGGGCAGGTCTGTATCAGCAGCCCAGATAGAGGAAAAACTCATTTCGCATCCGGAGATTAAAGGGGTGTTTGTCCAGGCTAGCGAAACTTCAACAACTGTATATCATCCCATTAAAGAAATAGCAGAGATTGTAAAGCTTAGGGAAAACACAATTTTCGTTGTAGACGGGATAACCTCTGTCGGGGTATATGAAACCAAGATGGACGAATGGGGTATAGATATACTGGTAACCGGTTCACAGAAAGCGTTTATGCTTCCTCCGGGACTGGCTTTCATTGCTCTTTCCGAAAAAGCATGGAAATTTGTGGAGACCTCAAAGAATCCCAGATTCTACCTTGACCTGAAAAAAGAGAGAAAGGCACAAAACAATGACACAACTGCATATACACCGGCTGTAAGCCTGATAATAGGCCTGAATAAGGTTCTGGAACTCATGGAAAAAGAAGGTCTGAAAAGCATCTACAACAGACACCGGGTTTGCGCTGATGCAACCAGAGAAGCAGCGAAAGCTCTCGGATTCAGGCTTTTGGCTCAGGATATCCCTTCCAACGCAGCCACCGGAATTATTATGCCGGAAGATTTTGACGGTCAGAAATTTGTCAAAGCAATGAGAGATGACAGCGGCATTACTTTTGCCGGCGGTCAGGATCACATGAAGGGAAAAATTGTCAGAATCTCTCATCTTGGGTACCACGATTTCATGGATACGATAATAGCTGTAAGCGCCTTTGAAATGGGAATAAAAAAAGCCGGACTGGATATAGAGCTGGGTGCCGGTGTTGCGGCAGCTGAAAAAATTATCATTGATCACATATAGGATTGTTCATGAATACTTCAAAAAGCCATATCCCTGAAAGGGCTAAAAAAACCAATAAACTTATTGCGGAGATTCACAGCACGTTGAACAGCTACGGTTATTCTGAAATTTTTCTCCCGCTGTATGAGTATTACGAAATACTGAAACACACCACCTGGGATTTCAGAGACGAAAATATTATAAGATTTATAGACAGAAACTCCGGTAAATCAATGGTCTTAAGACCAGATTTTACTCCTCAGGTATGCAGGGTTGTTTCAACGTACATGAAAGACTACCCTCTTCCGCTGAGGCTTCAGTATAAAGGAAGAGTTTTCAGAAATGTCAATATGAACAGAGGCTTAAAATCTGAAAAGTATCAGGTGGGCTTTGAAAATTTCGGCAGCAGTGAACTTTACGGAGACCTGGAGCTGCTTAATATAGCCGACAGCACAATGACCAATTTAAAAATCGAGGATTATCAGATTGTTATTGGAGACCAGAAATTCTTAAAGCTGCTGCTGGAAAAATTCGATGACAGCGAATATTACCTGAAACTTCTGACGGAAAAAAACATGGATGAAATAAAAAAATTCCTGAACAATAAAGATATTCCGGAGGAAATTTCACGTCTGCTCAAATACCTCCCCTTTGCATTCGGAAAACCGGAAATACTGGATAAAATACACGAATTGAGCACTTTCAATAACCTGCTGACCGAACGAGTCAACTACCTGAAAGAGCTTTTCTCGGGATTTGCCGAACTGGGTATTGACACATCAAAGCTCATAGTTGATATGGGAGAAACCAGAGGTCTGGGGTATTATACAGGGATAAATCTGGACATTATCAATGATAAAAGCGGCTCAATTCTGGGCGGTGGAGGAAGATACGATTCCCTTATGAGTAAATTCGGACAGAATATGACAGCCTGCGGTCTGGCATATAACATTGAAGAGATTATGCCGCTGTATAAACATGATTATGAAAGTGAACCATACGACTACCTGTTGGTGGGCAAACATAATTTTGTAAAAGCGGAGCAGCTCAGAAAAGAAGGTTACAAAGTGTTCTGGGTTGAGGAAGGAAGCAATATCGAAGCAATAAAAGAGCGCTACAAGTTTAAAAACATTACAATGTGAGGTTAATCATGAGTACTACGTTAATTTTAGGAGCACAATGGGGTGACGAAGGAAAGGGAAAGGTCGTGGACCTTTATACCGAACAAGCGGATGTGGTGGTTAGATTCTCAGGTGGTCATAATGCCGGACACACTGTTGTAATAAAAGGGGAAAAATACATTCTGCATCTTGTTCCTTCGGGAATTATGCACGAGGGCAAGCAGAACATTATAGGAAACGGGGTTGTCGTTGATCCTGATGCCTTGATACAGGAAATAGACGACCTTAAAAAAAGAGGAATAAATTTTGACAACCGTTTATTTCTCAGCAAAAGAGCCCATCTCATTATGCCTTATCATAAACTGTTCGATAAACATTCTGAAGCCAAAAAGGGAATTCAAAAAATCGGAACAACAGGCAGAGGAATAGGCCCGACTTATGCAGATAAAATGAACAGAGTGGGAATAAGGGTGTGTGATTTATACGATGATGAAGTTTTAAGAGAGAAAATCTTCCAGAATGTTTCCGAGGTAAATAATATCGCAACAAAAATATATGGACTCGAATCTTTGGATGCTCAAAAGATTTATGATGATTTCAAGCGTTACGCAAAAATTCTGGAGCCGTATGTCAGTGAAACAAGTTACCTCATTAACGAACTCTCAGCAGAAAATAAAAAGATTATGCTGGAAGGAGCCCAGGGAACATTACTGGATGTGGATCACGGTACTTATCCTTTTGTAACTTCAAGTAATCCTACTGCAGGAGGCGCTTTTACAGGCACAGGTTTATCTCCTCTTCATCTCACAAACGTAGTTGGTGTGATGAAGGCTTATACCACCCGTGTGGGAAGCGGTCCTTTCCCGACTGAACTTCATGGAGAAGAAGGTGAAAGCCTTAGAGAAGCCGGCGGTGAATACGGAGCTACAACCGGTAGACCGAGAAGATGCGGCTGGCTTGACCTTGTTGCGATGAGGTATTCAAAGCTTCTTAGCGGTATAAGATACATTGCTCTTACCAAGCTTGATGTTTTATCGGGCATGGATGAAATCCGCGTATGCACCGGCTATGAATACGAAGGAAAGGTTTATGAGACATTCCCTCCTGAAATAAAAATCCTGGAACACTGCAAGCCGGTCTACAAAACATTCAAAGGGTGGAAGGAAGATATAACAAAGGTCAAAACCTATAATGACCTGCCTGAAAATGCAAAAGCCTACGTTGAATATATTAAGGATTATCTTGACATAAGATACGCTCTGATTTCGGTCGGAACGGACAGAGAAGAAACAATTTTAATCAATGAAATTTTTTAAAAAACTTATTGACAACGCACAGCTGTTTTGTTATAAATTGCTTCCTGTTACAGCGAAATACGCGACAGACGCAGTTATGAGCCGTTAGCTCAGTTGGTAGAGCAGCTGCCTTTTAAGCAGCGGGTCGTAGGTTCGATCCCTACACGGCTCATTTTTTATGGCATCTTTTATAAACCAAGATGTCCCCATCGTCTAGCTTGGCCTAGGACACCGGCCTTTCACGCCGGCGACAGGGGTTCAAATCCCCTTGGGGACGTTTCTTCCACCTTATGGTGGGAAAATGGGCGGTTAGCTCAGCTGGGAGAGCACCGGCCTTACAAGCCGGGGGTCACAAGTTCGATCCTTGTACCGCCCATTTCAACAAGCTGGGGGCGTAGTTCAGTTTGGTTAGAACGCCGGCCTGTCACGCCGGAGGTCGCGAGTTCGAGTCTCGTCGCTCCCGTTTTTTTAAAGCCGCCTGAAAAGGTGGCTTTTTTATTTCAATAAATACCATATTGCTACTGCAAAACACATTTGCCGATCGCAGCTTTACTTATTGACAAACTATTATAAACATACGAAATTAAATTTTTACTACTATCACCGGCCTTTGACCGGTAAATATGTGGAACACATTAAACAAAAGGAAATCTGATGAAAGTTTTGGCAACAAACAGAAAGGCTTATCACGATTTTGAAATTTTTGAAAAGTTTGAAGCCGGCATTTCTCTTCTGGGTACGGAAGTAAAATCGGCAAAAAACGGTAAAATTAACCTCAAAGACAGCCATGTAAAAATCAGAGATGGTGAAGCTTTTCTCATAAACTGCCATATTTCCCCATACACCCAGGCAAACATTGAGAACCACGACCCGACAAGAACAAGAAAATTACTGCTCCATAAAAGAGAAATTAACAAGTTAATGGGCAAAACGAATGAAAAAGGGCTGACAGTAATTCCTTTGAAATTTTATCTGAAAAATAACCTTATAAAATTGGAAATAGCACTGGCAAGAGGTAAGAAATTGCACGACAAAAGGGAAACGATAAAACGCAAAGACATGGAAAGAGACATCAACAGGGATCTGAAAAATAAATACAAGATAAAGTAGTTGGAGGTACTTGAGATAATAGTATGAAGTGCTAAACGTTAAGTTTATCCCGTTAAACCTGCTTTTTTTAGGAAACAAAACATAACAACTAATAGCTATGAATAACAAACAATAACCAAATTTCTATTAACATTGAACTCTGAACCAAAATACCCCTTGCAATTTATCAAAATTTAAATATGTTGTTTAATCCAAGGATGTTTGAAAAGATGTCCGCTTTTGGGCGGAAAATTTTTCGTCATTTTTACCCTTAAAGGGGGTGAAATGGTTTCGACGGGAAGTGTAGGTTTAAGGAGCATGCCGAGGTTCGGTACCTCGTAAAACAGCCGAACCATAATAGTTGCAAACGACGAATTTGCACTCGCTGCTGCGTAGATAGCAGCGACGTCCTTGTAAAGTTTGCCTGTGACTTTGCAAAGGGCGCCAACTCAGCAGGCTGGCTCACTTTGATGCCTCTAAAAAGTGAGTGAGACTTAAGAGGCTTACCATTTCTTCCACCTGTCAGCGGGCAGAAGAAATGGGACATCTCAAACGCTGACTAAGCATGTAGCCGCCTTAAATTGAAGCTTAACCGGACGCGGGTTCGATTCCCGCCACCTCCATTTCAAAGAACTTTTAATGACTATAAATAGGTGCATACCCAATCATTTGATTATATATTTTTATAATAAATTTATCGATTTGAAATTTGCGAAAATATTAGCAATAATTTGTAAAAAATTTTTGAAATTCAATCTGAACGTATCCGCTTAAAAGCGGAACTTAGTCCGTTTCCAGTGCAAATCAAACAGCTGCCGACACAATCTTGTAAGAATACTATAAAGAATTTTGTTTGCCATTATATAGAAATACTTCAATACCTAACTGTCTTTTTTATCAAAAAAGCGATTTTTACAATTATTTAGTTTTTTACAATAACAATATATCACAAACTACACTGTTCAACTTCATATATAACATCAATATATTTTATAATAATACATTAGACAATTATAATTATACGCCCTATTTTTTTCAGTGCTATAGAAAAAATGCGGACAGCAAATTACAATCAGTTTAAATCAAATGGAAGAAAGGCAGGAATTTGCTGCCAGATTTGCTGCCCAATTTACCAACAGAACTCAGGCAAGACAACAAATTCAAGAGAATGTAAAAGCTGCTATGGAAGCCGGTATGTGACATGGTCAAGTAAAAATGTACAATTTTTTAAGCAACTTTTTTCATTCTATTGTTTTCCTCAAATTGTCTTGGGCTAACGTACCCTAAATACGAATGTAATCTTTTGCTGTTATAAAAC
>NZ_JAXKVW010000020.1 GCF_036172515.1 Flexistipes sp. | reverse complement strand
ATTAAAAGCCTGGAAATTTTAATTTAATGCTGGCTCTCCTTCTGGAATTGACTGGCTCTCAGTTCCGGAAGGGTGGCTCAGTTCATAACGGACACCTGGCTCTATCAAGCCGGAATATGCACTTTCTCACGTTTTCTATTTAACTCTTTCTCAAGGATTTCTTCGGCATTTTCAACCAATTTAGGTTTAATCCAGTCATCCCAATTGCTTATGTGTTTTGAGAACTTTTGTTTCATTAAAAAGGCATAGCATGGATATTGACAACCATGACTACACCCTTCTATATGATTTATAGCATGATCAAACAAAGGTATACGGCTTTTGTATAGCAGATTCTTTCGCTTTATCATAGATATTTAACTCATATATTTATTTGGATAGATAAAAAAATCAGACTATTCATTATTTCAAATATAGTCTATTTTTATTACTGATTTCTTTCATATCTACCAATTCAATTCTTGATATTGCATTATTTAAACATGATATCTCACAAAGACCGCAATTAACACAATATGCAGTTATGAAAAATATCTTACTTTCACCTTTTTCATTGCATCCGGCATGGAGTGCGCCTGTAGGGCAAATTTTTGTACAGACTTCACATTTTGTACATTTTTCAGTATCTATTACAATTTCAGTAAACCCCAAAAAAGATAAATTTGCTTTTTTTTCTAATACATCAGGTTTTTTTTGATCTATCCTATCCAATAAATCCAAGAGCAATTGTCTTTTTTTGGGCAATCTATAGTTCTCTGCTATATCCATCCTTTGGTCATCTTTATTTTCTAGCATACTAAAGGATGAACCTAAACTATCTTTCGCTCTCTTTTTAAGCAAACCAAACATTTCCCTTCTGGTGACAAAAGTATTGTTTTTTATTGTTCTGTCATTTATATGTTTGGACTTATCATACTTTTCAGCATTATATATGCCAATTTTTGGCATATCTCTACCAAACAATAATAGTGCATTTTCTAATTTTTCTATTTCTACACTTAAATGATTTTTGCATTTAGATATATCGCATTGGTCGCAATTACTAACAATAAAATCTATTTCTTTCAAAGATTTATATGTAAACATTAATAAATAAACATGGCTTATCATTAGCATTGAGGGGACATAAAGTACTTCATCCGCTTCTATAAACTTTTTGCTATTTTTACATGCTACACGCAGATTATTACAATTTTTTAAGTAATTAAATGCACTCTCAATAAAATTTTTTATTTCTCCAGTTTTTGGCCAAAAAACTTCAGTAGGACATATTGTAGAACAACTCAAACAACCTAAGCATTTGTTCCAATCAATATTGATTCTTTTTCTATATGATGAAAGGGAAATTGCTCCTGAAGGACAATTAGAAATACATTTGTTACATCCATTATTTTTATGTCTGAACCTTAGACAAGAATGATTAACATAACTAATGTTTTTGTTTAAATTATCTAATAACTTATACGCGGTTTTCATTCTTAGTTGTCTAACTCCCCGAGCAAGAATTTATAGTCTTCGTGCAAATACCCTCTCAATAACAATATAACTGCAGCGTATAAAGAATTCCTTTCTTTAACTAGGCTCAAAACTTTTTCGCTTAATTCATCAATCCATCTTAATAAATGTTCTTCCATAAATTTTTGCTGTGTTTTGTAAATTTCCAATAATCCATCTTTACAATCCTGTTCAGCTTCAATTGAAGCTTTATTAGACAAATAACTCATAAAAAGTAATTCAAAAGAAATGTGATCTTCTGGTTTATTTCCTTCATTCTGAGGCACGAACTTATTCTCAGCATAAACTCTTTTTACTTCTTCCCAAGGTTCCTGCATATAGGCTTTCATCGTAGACAAATACGCAGATTCACAAATAGGAACACTGTGCGAACCTAAATAAAAAAGCTTTGTATACTCTTTTGAAAGATTAAGTATTATATCACTCTTATTTTTATCATTCCGCAATAAATTTTCTCGGCTAAACGATTCAAAAATCTCACCAGCTTTTTGCAAATCATCCTCAACATTATTTCCCAGCATTTCAATTATATCTAAATGCAAGTTTTCAAGCATATCTAAATATTTGGTATCTGGGATGTCCCACAAACTTCTTGATAAAAAGTTATAAACTACATTTCTTCCTTTATTGACTTCAATAGTATCCACCACTTATAAACTCCTTATATATCGTTTTCTATTTCAAAAATTCTGGGGTATGTTAAATCCAATTTTATTTCTTTTAATACTTTTTGATTTAATTGTTCTTCAACAATATTATAGCTAACCGCTACTTCAATATCCTGTTGTAGTTTTTTAATATCTTTAGGATTAAACTCAATTGTTCCCAACTCTGGGTTATAATTATAAAATATTTTTTTCTGACATTTATCAAATGTATTTTTAACTCGCTTAGCATTATTGCCATAGGCTTTGGCAGATTTTATAAAAAAATCTTTGTCAGAAAAAATTTCATATGGAAGTGTTTTGATGCCTGAATTTTGGCTATAGATTTGTGAAGTTAGTTTATTTTCCAATGAGCAATAATGCAGGCCAATAGAATAATTATTCTCCAGCCCATGCAATAACAATTCTAAACACTCTTCTTCACTACCACTTATAGGAAGTCCACCTGCATATGTATAAGAATAAAAGATTTTGTAAGGTCTATTTTTAATTTTGAAACCTCTTTTTATATACTCTTCCGGGTTAACCCAAGGGAAAAGAAATTCAAGCAAATTAACGCCTGTTATTTCATTTTTATTCAGAACATCTAATAAATTCCTCATCTCATATAGAGAACCTGGTATAACTGGCATTTCGACAACAACTTCAGGGATATACTTTTTAGCTAAAATAATTTTATGAATTTTACTCTCATCTAATTTACCATTTTCATCCGGTTTGACGCTAAACCTTATTTCATTTAAATTATTTCTTTGTAAATTCTCTAAAATATTGTAATCTATTAAATCTCCATTTGTATAAAGACGGGTGTGAGCCACTGGGCATTTTTTATTTACAGAGGAAAGTATGTGGAATAATTTTTCTGTATCTAACAATGGCTCACCACCCGTCACTGCCACTGCTCTTAATGTTTCAATATTTTTTATCTGATCTAGTTCTGATAGTATATCCCTCTGGTTGTGCACGTAATAATCATAACTTTCTTGGTTCTTATTACTACAAAAATAACAATCTCTATTGCACGCTAGTGAATAGAAAAAAGTTATTGATTTGTTACCTTTTTTACATTCTATACAGGCTTTTGACAAAAAATTTATATGAATACTAGCATTGTTATTTCTAAATTCAGCACCTTTTTGCCTGAGTGCATCAATTAATAAATTTTTTTTATCAGCTAATTCATCATCGTAATCTGCAATTTCAAGTCCTAATGAATTTATATCGTTTCTTAATTGTTGGTAAGGCCTCAAATGTGTTAAGGCATCTTCAAAAAAAAGTCTGTCACCAACTTTAACAATATTTTCTGTATCTAAATTTATCAGCATATTACCCTTCTATAAAATCTTCTTTTAATGACTTAAGTAATCCTTTTGTCAATTTTGCAACATCTACAAAAAAGTCTGCTTTACTGTTATCCTCAACATCTTTAAGACATTTAAAAAGCCAAACGACATTATGTGGTTAGTGGAGAATAGCCTTAAATCCTCTACAGCTGCATATAACTCAACATAATCTTTATTTCATATTTTATCCAATCCTGTAGAGCATAAATGACTCAAAAACTTATCCTCTCATACTTGCCCTCACCTCTAAGTGTACCGGCTTTTTTTTTCATTGGATTTTTAAATCTGGTAGGGTTATATATCCTTTGCCTTACCGTTCTACCTCTGAAACAGGATCTCATTTGATAGTTTTTCCCAAGCTTCCCATATTCATCAGGACTTTCATTGTCTGTGTTGACTCTAACTACCTGACCATCTCTAACATATAATCTCAAAGGGCATCTGCTGCCACAATTTACATTACATGAATTCCACACTAATCTATCGTAAGAAAATAGAGACCTCCCGTCAGAATCTTTTGTGCTGCTAGAATTGCTATCATCTTCGAAAACTCCACATCCTGTGGTTGCAACAGCGCCAAGAGTTGCTGTCCATTTCATGAAAGAACGTCTAAAGTCACTTAACTGATCTCTTACTTTTTCACTCATCATTTTCCTCTTGTTTGAGTCATGAGCAGGCACAAAGCCTGCTCACTTTCATTAACTATATTGCTTAGGATTAAATAAAATATTAGGAACTGTATCTTTTTTCAGTGGTGTTCCATCAGGTGCAGTAGATGAATCTGGAAAACCTACCACTGTCTTCTGTGCGTTAGGATATTTAGCCCATAATTCATCAACTGTCCCATAATCAAGCGCCCTTTGTGGACACGATGCCACACATGCCGGTGCTTTGCCTTCTTCAAGTCTGTCCCAGCAAAATGTACATTTTTGCACAGGGTGCTCAACTGCCCAACCGGCTTTCTTATTAGGCTCACTCTGATCGTCCCCGTACTGAGGGGCACCAAAAGGACATACCGCTACACATTTTCTCAAATCCTGACATACATTTCTATCTACAATCACGACCCCGTCTTCATCTCTTTTGAAAATAGCCCCCACTGGGCACGCTTCCACACACGCTGGGTTTGTACAGTGGTTACATGACATAACGAGATTAAATACAGTTATGTTAGGAAAAGCCCCTGATTCCTCTACAGTAAGATTTCGCCAATCCGCTGGTCCAGGTTTCACATCATTCCAGTCTTTGCAAGCCACAACACATGTGTTACACCCCATACATCTATTCTGATCATAATAAAATGCCATCTGTTTATTAGCCATTTTTTCCTCCTCTAATTATTTATGCTTTCTCGATCTTGACTCTAGTATCTGCCCCTAGAGTCATACCTTGGCATATTCGTGATGGTCTAAGCTTTGTCAAATTATTAATATTGCCGCCAATGTCGGGTCTACCTTTGGCGTTGTCACCGTTTGACCACCCACCTTGTCCCATAGCTACTATACCTTTTCTGACTCTTTCAGAAATGACAGCAGTTGCATATATACTGCCCCTATGGTTAGCAACAACAACTCTATCCCCTGTTGAAACTTTATAAGTGTTTGCATCAGCAGGGTTGATCACTACAGGCTCATATACTCCATCATCCCAAACATTACCAACTTCTCTGTTTTTGTAGTCAAGAAAAGCTTCTTTGCCCTTTAGACTTCTTTTAAAAACTTCATTTAAATAGGCATTATTATTATGTGTTGAGTGTGACCTATACATCATATGCCAGCCATTGAGTGTCAAAGGATATTCACTATCTAAGTTTTGAGGGTCTGGATGTTTGCCATTAGCAAAGATACCTTCCAAAATGGGTATAAACATTGGTATTGCATAGACAAACTTACCTGTTTGTTTACCATCATGTAAAGAACCATTTAGTGTTATTCTGTTATCATCATTACCGTATCCCCTTGCTTCATAGTCTTCCACCATGGCCTGGCTGTATATCTCAAACTTACCAGTAGGCGTCATAAGAGGATTTGATGAAGGATTTGATCTAAATGCTTTTAAAGGGTCTGTTATACCATATGATTCATCAAGACTGAATATACCTTTTTCTTTCCACTCTTCATACGTCATATTTGCATTATATTTCTGAAGTATAGGCACTACACTTTCTCTTCTCCAGTCATCTACTGTTTTACCTTCAGTAAAGTCATTTTTCATTCCCATTTTATCAGCTAAAAGTGATGCTATTTCATAATCGGGTTTCGCTTCACCTTGGGGCTCCACAGCTTTATTCATACATATTAGCGAGTCACCTGCAAGCCAACCATCGCATGCACCTTCTTTTTCAAAAGCCGTTGCCGCAGGAAGTATATAGTCAGAAAACTTTGCAGAAGGTGTCATAAACTGATCTGAATTAACAATAAGTTCAATATTATTCTTATCTTTTATAATCTCAGAAATAACATTATAATCACCACACTGGTTAACTAGACAATTACCCCCAAAGTTCATAAATGCTTTCATTTTGGTAGGTATACGTTTTGTTTGACCGTCATTCCACATTGACTTACCTGTGCCTCCATACTTGGCTATATCATGCCACATGAAAACAGGAAAAGTATTCCTTGTTATAAAAGGTGTATAGTTAGGAGCTGTAAGCTTTGTAGTGTCATAAAGGTCAAGTGCCACTGAGTTTGTGCCGCCAGGCATACCCAGAGTGAAAGATAAAGGCTTCCTGTCCCCATATACACCAACATGTCTACCAGGAACTCCGAAGTTTTTAGTAATTGCCCCTAAAGCATAGCAACTCAATGGACCTTGCTCACCTTCAGATTGCCTCTGAAATCCGCCGCCTAACCATAATGTGACTTTCTTTGTAGCAAATATATTTGCAAGTTTTTTAATTTCAGAGACGGGTACACCTGAAATATCTGCTGCCCACTCAGGTGTTTTTGGCTCACTTCCATATATTGGCACTAAAGCAGCTTTAAGTGGGTCACTTGGATCCTGTGGATTATAGTTATTGTAGCCAATCTTATCAGGATAAACTGAAGTGGCTCCGTTAAGACCTGCTTTAACCAACCTATCATCAGAACCCATTACCATTGCACTCATAGAGGATCCATCAGGCACTATATATTTCGTCCTATCAACATCATTATGGAATGTTTTTGGGATACTTAGATAACTGTCATAAGCATGATCATCAAAAAAACCATGAGTATATCTAAGGATAAATTCCTCATCAAGCTTATTACCTACTTTGACGCCATTTTCATCCCATGTTTGAGTAATAAGCTCATACATAATGGCAGCTGCTACTGCTGCATCTGTGCCGGGAACCGGAGCAATATATTTAGTAGCCTGAGTAGAAGCTGTCATTGAGTATCTACTGTCAACAACTATTACATCTTTCCCCATTTCACTAAGTTGTTGCATATACCAATTGCTATTCGTTCCCCATATACTCTCTGCATAATTACCACTCCACACCACAAGAGCATCGCTATTAAAAGCATCCTGCCTTGACTTTCCAGGAGGAAAGTAAAAATTCTGGCCGAAAAAAAACCAGCTTGTATGCTCTAGTGAAGGCCAGCTATAGTCGTTCCTATAAGTCATGTAGCCGCCTAAACAAGTATTAAGAAGCCGACCAGAAGACGAGCTTGCGCCTCCAATGGAATTGCCATCACCAGAAGCGTAATGATTGTACAAAGCTTCTTTCCCATATGCAATTTTTATCTGCTGGAGCTTATTTGCTATTTCCCGCGCTGCCTGATCCCAACTTATCCTTACAAATCCATTAACATCCCCTCTATTTCCTGTCTGCTTAAGAGGTGTAAGGATTCTGTCGCTTCTGTAAAATCTCTGGCGGTTACTTCTACATCTTACACAAGCTCTGAGTTGAGGGCTATCTTCTCCATTTCCGTCAATTAAGTTTTTGTCAGGTGTTTCGTCTGTAACAAATCTTTTTATAACCCCATTTTCTACATAAGCTTTTGTTACACATCTTCCGCCGCAATTGTGAGGTGCTGCACCAGCAACAACTGCACCACCTATTTCCGGAGCATTTGGCCTTGATTCTTCAGCCTCCTCCATATACGTCTGACCACCTTCACCGCTTGCCCCACATCCATATATAGCAGCAGTGGCTCCAATTGCAGTCATTCCTTTCAGAAAACTACGACGACTTACGCTTGACTCGTTAAGCAGCTTATCTCTTGTGCTCATTCTTTCCTCCTTTATTGTCAATTAATTATTCGTATGTTCCGGGTGCATGTGCCGCTTTATGACACGTAAAACATGCTGTATCCTGCACCGGATAATGACAGCTGTTGCAATGTCTGTTAAGTGGATCTCTCCAACCAGGTCTATGACTGGAAGGTGCCGTAGTTTGATGGCACTCGATACAAGAATCCTCTTTGTGACAAGTAGTACAGGAGTCTCTATTCCACCTTGCTTCTAGGCCATGCCCTCGTTTTATCCAAGAGGGTGTATGGTTTCTAGGAGTTACCTCTTCATGGCACCTAATACAATCTGTCTTATTTGTATGACATGCCTTGCATTGTTCTGGGTTAATCTTGCTAGCTTGCCCGTGCCTTTTCAACCAAGATGTATCGTGACTGGATGGCTTATTGGCATCAACCGCCAAACTGACGGATGCTAAAAGAACGAGCATTCCAAAAATCAGTATTACTTTTAATCTCATATATCCTCCTTTTCTAAAAAATAATGTTTGCCCAAGCTTCAACAGTGTATATTTTTTCAAGGTCACTAGTATCGTACATTTCACTGTCTTCATAACTGAGATCTACAAGAAAACTAAAAATATTATTAGGTTCCCATTGACCTCCAACATAATACATCCTTACTGAATCTTTACGTTGATCGTTTATATAATCATATTCATATTTATTGAAATCAGTCCCAAGCCATACATCAACAGCATTGTTGATCTTTTGACTAATCTCGATTCCATACTGAACTTTTTCATTATTACTCACATCTTGGTTTTTCTCTACATCCCAGTAATCAAATTTAAATGAGACATAAGTGTTGTAAGTAGGAATACCCATTATATCGATGTTTCCATAATACCTATCATAATTTCGATTGCCGAAGTCTTCCTCGTTACTATCATTAACTGTTCTTACTTCGTATCCAGCTCCAAAAACTAAATGATCACCGAGTCCCTGATAAACAGATAAATCTAAAAGGTCATACTTGCTCTCAGGCAGAAGTGTATATGTTAAAGGATTAACAACATATGAATTATAAGTGTCCACCTCATCTCTCAGTGTTTTATACTCTATCCCCACCATAGTACCTGTGTAAGGAATCTCAAAATTGCCTAAAAGAAGATATTCTGATGATGAATTAAGATTTGTATATTCTAATGCAATAGTACCATATGGAACACTTTGACCAAGTCTTGCTTTTGTGTAGTCGTCATCAAGATTTTCCACATCAAGCTTTACATATTCTGCAGAAATTTTAGTTGTGCTTGTAGCTTGAAACTTTAATCCGCCCCCATAGAAAAAGTCGCTATCAGTATCAATATAATAGCTAACTGGTCTCCCAGCAAAGCCGTATACATCTAACTTTTTTCCTATATTCGCTGTAAAATCACCCCCATCCATTTGAAAAGCATTAAGATGGTCAAGATAAAAACGACCACCTGTTACATCTGTACTGGGAATAACCTTGTTCAGCTCAAATTTTGCTTGATATACACGTGGTGCCCAATCGTTGTCTTCAAGTTCTCTATCTAAAGAGTCTTCGTAATAATAATAATAACTGTCGCCCCAATCACGATTTGAGTCACCATCAATATCATCAGCGAATCGTGAGAATAGAGTAGTAGTCATTGAACCTTGACCTATCTTTACAGGTGAAGTATTTGCTCTTAAATACTGATAGAAATTCTGATCACTAGTATAATCATTTGTTTGCAGCCTATACCTTGACGTTAGGCTAAGATTCAATTTTGTTTTTCCCATAGGGAGCCCTCGATACATCTCTTTAAACTGGCCTGGAGATGTGTGCATAGACCATGAGTCCGGAGTGACATATCGGAAATCTTCAAAAGCTAGTACAGGAAATGCCAAGACTCCAACCAATAATAGCGCAAAAACAATGCGCAATAAGTTAACCATAAAACCTCCTTTTTAAAGTTAATAAACAAAAAGCTTATAATCTAACTATAAAGAATTATTTGCAAATGTAAGCTGGGAAGTTTTGGGGATTTAATGGTGAAGAAGTGGGTATTTTGGGTTAATAATTACTTTTTACATAAGAATACAAATTTATACTTCTATCCGTTATGCCAAACTTTTTACGAATATTTTTTCGATGGGTCTGGATTGTATCAATTGATACATTTAGTTTGTCTGCAATTTCTTTGGTGGAATACCCTGCTTTTATATAATTGCAAACAATGCTTTCAGAGTGGGTAAGGTTTGATAATTCATCATTATATTCTTTGTTGTTGAAATGATCTTTTAGAGTTTGCATTTTTTGCAGGATTTCAATTTTAAGCTCTCTCCGCGCTTCCGAATTATTTTCAGCAGTTAAGTTATCAAGCATGGGTTCCAACTGAGAAGAAGCATATTTACATAATTCTTTAACATTGTCTTCATTTTCCTGGGTCATTGCTTGTATAACATTCCTAAGCGCTATGTTCTTCTCTTCTACCATTTTTTTCTCATTAACAAGTTGGTACTCAAGGTTTTTAATTTCTGAAATGTCTATGAATATAAAAGAATAGTATTTTTCATCCTCCACATCCATAGCGTTAATAGTTGCTAATATGCACAATGAGGAATAGGGAGTTATCAATTTCAACTCTCCTGACCAAGTATTATCAGGCTCTAGGTCTCTCATAACATCTTTAATACTTGCCAATCCTTCCTCTACAATCAGAAAACTATCAATATCTATGTTCTTAAGACTATAAGAATCTAAGCCAACAATATTTTTAGCAGTCTTATTTAAAGTGTAAATATTCATACTGGAGTCAAAAATAAAAATTCCAGCATTTGTTGATAAGAAAATTGACTTAAAAAATTTTTTAGATTTTCTTAGTTCGAAAGTTTTTTTATTCACTTCACTCTTTAGCATTTGGTTTCTTAGCACTACTCCTGAGACATCATTTAACATCACAATGTAACCACTAAAATTTTGTGCTACATTATCTAAAGAACTTACTCTCATTAAAAAATAATCACTATTATTTAAAGTTATATATTCTTCTTTTGCGTCTGACATTTCACCAAAAGTTGCAAAAAGTGAATCACAGTCAGTACCAAAAAGATCACAAACACACAAATTATTCCGATTCAAATATTTTTCGAAGTACTCTTTTGCGGCTGCATTAAGTTCAATAATTTCACCATTACCATCCGTAATAATTATTAAATCACTTGCGCCTTCAAATACATTTTGGTATTTATTTTTTGAGAGTGTCATTTCTCTGTTTGTTTTCATAAGCTCTTCTTGTAAAACATCAACTTTTGTTTCGACCCATTCTTTTAAAAAAATTGTTTCGCAAGCGTCATATGTTTTTCTGATCACAGATTGCAAATATCGCACATCTTCATCAGCATAACCTGTTAAATTATTAACTTCTTCTTCTATAACATGAACAATTACCTTCCAGCATGACATAAAATAATCTAGGGTAACGCCTCTATAATGATGCCTTCTGGCAATATTAACAATAGATGACAATAATTCAGGTCTTCGCTCTACTATCTCTACATAGGAAATCTCGTGGGGATATGAGAGACAATTCTCAACCACTGATTGCATTGCTTCAAAAGTTTTATATACATCTTGAATTTTTACCGTAGTAAACTGAAAAAATTGTGAACCTTGTGATATTTCGCATATCTTTTGGCTAAGAATTTCTTGGTTACTGAAAACGTCAGCTAACATTTTTTTTAACATAGCAAAATTATTCCTCTATCTTGATTTAATAAAAATAAAAAGTAAATTTCATTTTATCAACCATATATACCAACAAGTCTGTCATTAATTATAACAAAAACAATACTTCTTAGCAACTGTACATTAGAGATTTCTTACATGTAAAAGCATCTCAGCAAATCCAAAATAAAAAGAGGTCCAATAAATATTTGAGTATGTAACAAAAAATAAAATTGTTACATACTCAACAGTTTAGCAAAATGCATTAAATATTAAGAGATTCCCATTCTGTAATAAAGTCTTTAATATAAAAAGAAACTTCATTGGGCTTATCTTCTTGCACCCAATGACCTGCTTGAGGAATATATTGCACTCTAACCGGTCCCCTAATTGCATTCTTGAGCATATTAGCCCCATCTTTTGACATAAAATTGTCATTTTCTGCCCATACTACAAGTGTTGGGCATTTTATATTACTATAATCTACATCAGTATCGCTTTGTTTAGGATCGGCTGAAACTCGAATTAATGACTTAAACCCTGTCAAACCAGGCCCCCTTCCCCAAAATTGCAGATAATTCTGTTTGCAGTTTTTATCTGTGAAAGGTGAACCGTCATAGCTTCCCATGCGAAGTAATGCAGGAAAATTTGCCACTGCCTGACCCATGGCAGCCTGTAGTGTTTGTTCGTCTGCACCGTCAAGTGCAGCAAGTCCTTCTACCTCACATACAGGCCACTGGTCAAAACATACCGGATCAATGAGTACTAACCGAGTTATATATTCGGCATATTTAGAAGCTAAGATCTGTGCAACTCCACCGCCATGATCGTGAGCAACTAGTATAACCTTACCCTTTATTCCTAAACCTGTTATAACTTCTTTGACTATCTCAGCCTGATTAACAAGAGAGTGATTAAAATCATCCAGAGGCATATCAGATTGTCCATATCCAATCATATCCATTGCATAAGTTACGTAATCATTTTCCAAGGCCTTCTGTACATGCCTCCACAATCGAGCATTAGTGGGTATACCGTGTAGCATCAGTATAGGAACACCATTATCTCCTCTCTTTTCCACATTTACAGAAAATTCTTTTTCTTTAAACTTTACTTTTACTTTCATAAAAAAACCTCCAACTACGATATTAGACCTTTCGGTCTTCTTGTAAACAGGTAACATCAATATTGTTATGTATATTATTGTCAAAACAAATAATTTAATAGCAGATCATATGATACCTTCGTTTACATTGTAGACCTATCGGTAGGGTATCGTATCTAGCTATTCTTGTCAAGCCTTTGAACTAAGTTTGTTCTTATAGTTCTCCAAACCTATATTTTAAGTAAAATATGTTAAATGAATTTAAATTTACCAATTGACTTTTATAGTGTATATACTTATAAACATACCAGTCTAAAGAGGTATCTCTGAGTGAAAAATAATATAAAACAATTAGTTATCCAAAAAACAACCAAACTTATTTACCAAAAAGGTATTAGAAGTACTTCGATTAATGAAATTTTGGCTGAAACCGGAATATCAAAAGGAAGTTTATATTTTCATTTCAAAAATAAAAAAGACATTATTGATACTGTCCTTAAAAATGAACGAGCAAAATTTTTGATTTTCTTTGAAAATTCATTGAAAGGAAACAATAGCTATGAAAAACTCCTGTCTTTTCTCGATAGTTTATATGAATTGCAATATAAAAGTAATTTTACGGGCGGATGCATCTACGCAAACACTGCCATAGAATTTGCAGAAGAACAAAATGAGTTGACAATTTTTGCAATATCATCATTAGATGAATGGATAGCAAAAATTGAAGAATTAATACAAAATGCCCAAAATGAAAATCATATTAGAAAAGACTTAAGTGCACATATGATCGCTGAGCAAACAATAGCAACCATAGAAGGTGGTATTTTATTAAGTAGGACCAAAAAAAGTCCCGTACCACTATCTAACAGTATGAAAATTTTAAAACAAACATTATTGTCAAAATAAAAAAAGCAGCAAACAAGTAATCTTGATGTCTTTGATTTTATACTTAACTTTTACTGTCATATTGAGTATTCCGTGTCAAATCAAATGCTAAACGTTTAATCGAATAGTAGATAATTTGATATTGGCCTGTTTTTTACAAAAACTTTACCTTTGATATATAGTTTTTTAGTATTGTTTTAAAAAGATAATTCCTGATTTTTTGTTGAAATCAAATCTTTCATTTAGCTCCCAAATTTTAAGTTAAAGGAAGTATTGAATATTCCGGCTCGAGAGAGCCAGGTGTCAGGTACATGCAGCTGCAAAAAAATTCAATTATATGATAACGCCAGGCTTTTTGTTTAAGACACTTTTAAATGCACTGACAATTTCCGGGTCAAACTGGGCACCTGAGCAGAAATCCAGTTCTTCAACAGCTTCGCGCACCGGTCTTTTTGGCCTGTAACTTCTATCTGTCGTCATGGCGTCAAAAGCGTCAGAAATCTGGAGTATCCTGGCACCCAAAGGGATTTCTTTTTTCTTTAAACCATATGGGTAACCTGAACCATCCATTTTTTCGTGATGATGCAGCACAAAATCCGAAGCGGCTTCCAGGAATTTGATTGGCTTCAATATTTCATGTCCGTAAACAGGGTGTTTTTTCATCTCATGGTATTCAGCATTATCAAGTTTTGAGGATTTATTTATAATGCCCGATGAAACCCCGATTTTTCCTATATCATGAAGCAGACCGGCATATCGAATTAAATCCTTGAACTCTTTATTCATTCCCATTTCTCTGCTGATTTCAAGTGAGTATTTTTTTACGTTTTCAGAATGCCCTCTTGTGTAAGCATCCTTTGAGTCCACAGCTTTGGATAGTGAAGCGATAGTTTCCATATAGCCTTTTGTCATCTGCTCAAATCTAAAAATGTTCTGTAAAGCTATCGAATATTGATTGACGTGAATATTCAAAATTTTTATTTCTGTTTCATTAAACCTATGGCCACCTTTTCTGAAAAACACAAAAATCCCCCACAAACCTGAACTATTAAACATAGGTAATGCCAGATAATGAGAGTTTGGGTTTTCATTGTAATTTCCCAGCACCACTTTTTCATTCTGAAAAATTTCCCACGATTTATTGTAATCAAAGATACAATCCATATACTGGATAATATTAAAGTCTAAGTTGTATGTGTTCACATAGTTTCTTTTGAAGGTTTTAATATAAACTCCTGATATTTTGAATTCACTTTGAACAGTTTTAAGTAAATGAGAAAAAACTTTATCCTGATGTAGAGTTTTTGAGTAAATTTGTGAAGACTCGTAAATTGATGATATTTGTTTGGAATTTAAAATCTGTATTTTCTCTTTGCTGTGATTAAATGCTTCATAAATCCTGCTGACTACGTCAGATTTGTTGAAAGGTTTTATAAAATAATCAAATGCTCCAGCCCTTATACATTCAACTGCTGTATTTATGTCCGGCTCAGTTGCCAAAACAATGACTTCCGGGCAACATGTTCCACTGCCTTTTAATTTCTTTAACAATGCAGCAACATTTGCATCATTCTTTCCGGATGCAGCCAAAATAATATCAAAATACTGATACTTTAGCAAATTTATAACATCATTGATTTGATTAGCGGAAAATATTTTAAAGCCTTCCGCCCTGAGTATTTCATTAAGTTTACCTTTAAGGTAATTGTCGGCATCTGCAATCAGTACATTGATATGGCTGCTCATAAGTCACCTTTTAAAATTTTCTCTTTTTCAATGATATAGCTGTCTATAAGCATTCTTACAGTGTCAGATATGTTTCTGTGGTCTTTTTTCGCATATTTTTTCAGTTTTGAATGGGTTTTTTTATCCAGTCTTATGTGAATTAATTCTCTCTTAGTAGTTTGCATGTATACTATAATATATACATTTATATTATTGTCAATAAAATATAACTCTTTAAACATTCTAAATTTACACACTTATATAAAATAACAGTAATGCATTTAAAGGAGGTATTAGAGGTATTTGAGGTGGTTAAAATGGTTGAATAAAGTTGATAAGTGTCAATAGACTATCTTCATTTGAAAGAATTTTGAAATGAAATTTTCCGGAGCTTAAAGCAGGTCGGATTTGACTTAAAGCGAAGGTTTAGAAATACAATACAAACACTTTTTAATAAGCTACTTTCTTGATTTTAGATAATTTTTAATTCTCTTTACACCCTCTTTCATATGCTCAATATTACGGGTATAAGCAAACCTTATGTAATTGTTTGTATTGTTTTTGCCAAAATCTGTACCCGGTGTTACCGCTACTCCTGTTTTTTCAAGAAGTTCCTCGGCAAAAGAGTAACAGTCATGGGAATACTTGGATATGTCTGCCCAGATATAAAAAGCACCAACTGGCGCAGTATCGATTCTGAAAATATCTTTAAGCTCATTATAGAGGAAATCGCGGCGTTTTTTGTATTCGTTTTTATATTGTTCAAGAAAATTATAGTCAAAAGCTTCCATTGCTCCGTATTGGCTGATTGCAGGAGCTGCTATAAAAAGATTCTGCATGACGATCTCTGCCCTTCTGATATATTTTTCCGGCAAAATCATCCAGCCTAATCGTGCACCGGGAAGGCAAAAATATTTACTGAAACCGTTAATTACTATAACATCATCAGAAAATTCTAAAGCAGAATTCTCTTTTGTATCAGAATAAACCAGACCGTGATATATTTCATCGGAAATAAGAGTGATATTGTTGGTTTTGCAATAATTTATCATGTTTAGTATGTTACTTTTGCTGTAAATATTACCCGTTGGATTGGCAGGAGAGGATATTTGCACAGCTTTTATATCATGTTTCTGTTCCAGCAGATCGGGTGTAATCTGGTAATCTGTGTCAGCATTTACGTCTACTGTTTCCGTAATTATATCAAGAATATGTGCAAAATTTTTATAGCATGGATACCCGGGATCGCTGAAAGCCAGCTTTTCCCCGGCATTCAAAGCTATTGAATATGCAATGAGAAACGCACCTGATGTACCTGTAGTCAATAATATACGCTCCGGTTCAACATCTATTCCATATTTTCTTTTATAGTGGTCTGATATTTTTTGCCTCAGAGGCAGTATACCCATACTTTCCGTATAGGGGAATTCTCCTTTATATACTGCCTCACCCATCGCTTTTATCACTTTCTCTGATGGTTTTATATCGGGCTGACCCACCTCAAAATGGATTGCATCATCCATCTGGTTTGCTTTTTTTACAATATCCATTACTATAAATGGTGTAACATCTGCGAGCCTATCCATGAAATCACCTTATAAAAAATTTATATATACTAACCTGTAAATATTTATTTTCAAATACTAATTTTAATTTTTTGCTTTTTGATATTGATTTATATTCATTTTTTGTTATATTGCTTTTTGCATTTCGGGGCGTGGCGCAGTTTGGTAGCGCACACGCATGGGGCGCGTGTGGTCGGAGGTTCAAATCCTCTCGCCCCGATTATTTTTTTATGTCTGTCAATGTATTATCAAGTCTATTTTATCCAAAACCAACCACGTAATTTTCAGGAGTGAAATTCTGCCTTTAAAAGATTATTTTAATATTCTGAGATGTAAGAGTATTTGAATTGATAACAACAAAACTTGCCGATTAAATAAAAATGACATAAAATAACAAATCATTTATTATTACAATTAAAGAGGTAGATTCATGCAGAAAATCGATTCAGATATTTACCAAACGATGAATGCCAAACAGGCTTTTACAGCCAAAATATTTCCCACGGCTTATTTCTATGGAAGGCTTGTGAAACTCGTTTTCAAGGCGTCCAGAAAAGCAAAAAAAAGGACTTATGATGATAACGAATGGATTAACAGCAGTTGTGATTTTCTTAACATACTGGAAAGCTCAGGAGTCAAAATATATATTGAGGGTATAGATAATTTTAGATTTATAAAGGAACCCGTTCTTTTTATCGGTAATCATATGAGTACACTGGAAACGTTCCTTCTGCCCTCCATAATTGCCCCTTATAAAAAACTCACATACGTTGTAAAAAAGAGTCTGGTGGATTATCCTGTTTTTAAACACGTAATGAAGAGCCGAAATCCTGTTGTTGTAAGCAGAAGTAATCCGAGAGAAGATTTTAAAATTGTTATGAAAGAAGGCAAAGACAGAATCGAAAATGAATATTCCATAGTGGTTTTTCCGCAAACGACCAGATCGGCGGTCTTTGATGTTAACCACTTTAATAGCATAGGTGCCAAACTGGCTTTACGAACCAACACGACAATCGTGCCTGTAGCATTGAAAACCGATACCTGGGCTAACGGAAAAAAATATAAGGACTTCGGCAGATTTTATCCCGAAAAGGATGTTTTAATTTCTTTCGGCAAACCTTTAGAACCCTCTTCTGAAAACAAAAATTATATTCATGAGCAAGTTGCTGATTATGTTGTTGGCAAACTTAAAGAGTGGAATGTGAAGGTTGTTGAATAATAGTATTCATAACCTTGCTTGGAAAACGAGCTATTGACATAATTTTATTTCAGATTAATTTTATCTTAAAAAGAGGTGCCTATGAAAATTACAAGAGCTGGCGATTATGCACTTAGAGTGCTGGGTTATATGGCTTCTGAACAAAACAAAGGTAAGGTTTTTATGAGAAATGAACTTTCCCGGATATGCGGAGTACCCGACAGTTTTCTGGGCAAAATCCTTCAGGCTCTTGCAAGAGAAAATATATTGGAGTCTGAAAGGGGGAAAAAAGGGGGTTTTAAAATCAGCAAATCTCCTGATGAAGTGAGTCTTTATGACATTATAAAAGCTGTGGAGGGGGATGTAATGATAAATGAATGTCTTCTGGACAAAGAATTTTGTGATTCCTCTTTTAACTGCAACATACAGACTATCCTTGGGAGCATAAGGGAAAATTTGGTTAAAGACATGCAGAAATATACTCTGCAGGATTTGGCTGCAAAAGAGAATTAGTTTCCTTTTTATTTAATTTGATAAAATTGAGACCTTTGAATAATTTGTTTTTCCATGTTTTAGGAAGTGGGTAGCACCAGCCGGAGGCTGGTAAATATATTGTGTATCACAAATTTATCGGTTTTCGACCGATGCTAGTAGGATACATTACTTTAGTCCCGCAGGCCTGTGAATACTGAATTTCAAAAGAACGCTTGCCCGGCTAAAGCCGCGCTTCCTGAGTTATTCAAAGGTCTTAAATTTCTTAATCTAATAAAAAAAGCCGGGCAAAACCCGGCTTTTTTTTATTTATATCAACTAACTACAGGAGAAATTAGTATCTGTATGTTGCCTGAAGATACCATTGGTCGACTTTATCCACAACAGGTACCATTGTATCAAAAGCTGTAGCATCTTCAATCTTCTTGGGCTGACCTATCGGGCTGCCGCTGTTTGTATATTCATAGTCGTAGTGCATATAACCCAGTGTTGCGAAGAAATTGTTTCCAACAATAGGCTGGTGATAATATACTTCATATACATCACCGCGTGTTGCAATTTTACTTCCCACAAGTGCATCTTCACCGGCTGTCATGCTTGTCCAGTATTTTGAACCATGATTGTATTCAACGCCCAGTTTACCATTTGTAAAGGGAAGTTCAGGAGTCATAATACCTGCCCAGAACGAATAACCGGGTGTGTCGTCAACCATTTTGTCCTGCCCCATAAACTGGAACATTGCATTTGATGATCTGCCGTCAGGGTTAGACTTGCTCATAGCACCTGAAACAAACCATTTAAAGCCAAAGTTCTCAGCCTGGAATAAAACAGTGTGCATATCCAAATCACCGATTTTACTCATAGGCTCAAATCTGGAAACATAACCGCTGTAATTCGGTTCAAGGGTATATTCATCATATTTTCCGTCGAGAGTATAATCTGTCCCGTGTACTGTAAAAGGCATTGCAACAAGACCGGTGAAACCGTCTGTTACTCCGTATGCATGTGCCCAGTTATACCACAGCTCGTATTTTCCGTTAACAGCCAGTTTGGCTATAATACCGAACAGGTTTACATCATTAACATCTGCCTGTGCGTTGAAAGGATTAGCTGTTCCCCACTGTCCTTCAAAGCCCTGACCATAGCAGAATTTAAGCATGGAAGCCAAATCCCATGTATCGTAATATTTTTCATAATTAAACCCAAGTGAGCCACCGTCGAAATTCCACTGAATAATGTGTGCCAGAGGTGAGCCGCCCTGAACAGCATTTTCGTGCATTCCCATTGGAGGACCGTATGTGGATGGTCTGCGTCCGAAAGAGAAGTGCCAGTCAACGGGGCCTAAACGATTCTTATAGACAAAGTATGCCCTTTCAACATGGACACTGTCATCTGTGGGAACTGCGGCAGAGTTGCCGTCCAGATGCATACTGTTGAAATTGCCGTTATAAAAACGAATGTTTGTAGCCTCGCCGAAAGCCTTGTACATTGTCAGACGGCCGTTAAAGGATACATTATTATTGATTTTGCTGCTTAAACGGAGTCTGAGTTTGTTTGTGAACATTACATCATTATTGGAATCCGCTTTTTCAGGATCAATGTTGTTAAAAGCAGTTGTTATGCCACCAAGCTCCTGAGGTGTAACACTTCTGTCGGCAAGCATATTGGCAAAAGCTGTCATAGCAAATTGCTGATAACCTTGAGGGTTGTTTTGAGGATTAGGTGCTCCCATATTGACCAGCATGCCTACTATTTCAGGTTTCTGCATAAGTGAACCGAAATTTGCCATATATGTGGAAGTAAAAGCATCATTCCACATGTCATTATTGGCATCAAAACTATTAGCAGATCCACTGCTGTTGATTAAACTGTCACTCATCCAGAGCTGCATCATATCACTGGAAAAATCGTTTAATCTTCTCAGATTTTTATACTGGATGCTGTCAAGACGTGTTCTCAGCTCCACACTAAGGTTGAGTTTATCCTGGGCAGTATGGCGTGTACTCTTGTTGACAAAATTAGACATCATGTCAACCTGCTGCTGTAAATCCTGGATCTGTTTTTTCAGTTCCTGCAGATCTACATCGTCTGCAGCATAAGAAAAACCGGCCATTAAGAAAACGGCCAAAAATGAAACCAGTAACTTCTTCATAATTACCTCCGCTTTATTAAATTTTTTGTCCAGTGGACAAATAAAACCCTGAAATCAAATAACAATTATTTCATTAATAAAATCATACAAAGTTAATCAACAATTTTTACAAAAAAACAGGAGGAAGTTTAGCTCCCCCTGTATTAATTTTTAACCGCAGGTTTCAGGTTGCGCTGAATCGAGAGCGTGATCGTGAAGATACCGAAACATATCTTGCCATCCCTGTGCTCCGCCTCTTACTCTTGCCTTATCCAGTTCGCCTTTTTTATGAACCTCTTTAATCTTTTCATGATTGTTTGCGAACCACATTTTCCACTGTGCCTGAGTTTTGGATACAGGACTTAAAGCGGGTGATCCCTGAACAGATCCGTCGTGGCAGGTCAGTCGGCATCCGACTTTCCATATTCTTTTACCTCTTCTTGCGTTGCCTTCAGCAAACACCATGGAAACGCTGAAAATCACAATAAACAACAGCATCAAAAACCCAACAAACTTTTTGTTCATACCTTTACCTCCTTTTTTGGCTTTATGAGCCTTTTTGTATATATTTATTAACAAATATTGCCTTCAAAAAAAATCAGATATCAAAAACTTCTTTATAAATGTTATCGATATCATCAATAAAGTTATATAAAATAGTTGCGCTTTCTTTATAAAAACTGATCCCAGCATGTTCGGTAATTTTATTGTAAAATTCGGGGAACATAGGCTGTATATATTTTTTAATCACATTGATTGCTGCATACAGATATTTCAACTTTTCAATTTCATTCGTATCTTCAGAGAAACTTAAAAACAAGTGTGAAAGATATTCAAGCATTATGTAAAGATTGTCTTCCAGTTCTTTTATTTCACTCTCAACTGCGAAACCAGTGGATTCCATAAGATTTTTGAGTTTCACCGTGGAATCTCTTTGAACCAGCTTTTCCGAATCTGTATAAACAGAAGAATATAACGGTGCAGGCACTCCTCCTATATTTGCAACAAACAGTTTTACGTATTCTGTCTCCATTTCATCCTTTGAAGGCAGCTCCAGATTGCTGTCAGAGTACTCCTCAAGAAAGTCTTTGAATGTAGGAGTAATCTCCCGGATTGTGTTGTATATATCTTCATTCGGATATCTGAAAAGAGCCGACAAAAACATGAAGACGCTGGAAAGAGATTCACAGGCCTGGATATCCGGGGTATAAGAGAATGTAAACTTAGATATAAAATTTTCAAAACCGTAAGATTCTACCGCTTCATAAAGTTTAGAAAAATTTTCTGGAAGCAACGTTCTTTCTTGTGTTTTATCCGGCATAGTACCCTGCTCTTTAATCAAATATTAATATGTTTATATATCATCATAGATAATTTATAATATTTGTAAAGAGTTTTTTTGTATACAATATGCATTTTTTAATATGTTTGACATCCCGTTTAAAGTTATTGGTATTATTCGATAAAATTATCGGCCAACAAATCACCGGCGGTGCGCGATTCATTAATAAGTTTTTTCAAATCATTTTTACTTAAAAAAATAAGTGTGCTTTTTCGGTCTGCCAAAATATTGTACCCTGAAATATTTTCTGCTTTGATAAGGCTGCCCTTATTATACTCTGCTGCATGCTTTTCATCTTTGTCAAAAAGCCTCAGCATACCCTCTCCTACAAAGAGAAAGTCTTCATTTTCTCCAAACTCAATTTTGGTCTCTTTGTCAACAATCCTGATTTTATCAATTTTATCGGGCAGAAGAAATGACTGGATTAGATTTTTGATAAAATTTGTTTCGGTAATTTTTGACTCGATGTACATTTTAACTGTAATCCACCTGACCCTTTCGAAAACATAGCCGAACTCTCCCCAAAAAAGATAAAGGCAAAACACAACATATATCCATAACAAACCAAAGATAAGAGTTCCCAAAGAACCGTATATAAGCGAGTAAAAAGCCATATTGAATACTTTAGTAAAAAATATGTTTAAAAAATACAATGACACACAAAATCCAATTGATGAATACAGTGATATTTTAGAGCTCATACCCCCTCTGCTCATTAACAAATAGCTTAACCATGAAATAGCCAGCAGAATCACAATGGGCATATAGATAATATTTTCCAATATATTAATAATAAGAATAAAATCCTGCAAAAATGATTTGTCGAAAAATTTTGTTACAACATTAATTGCAATTTTTAACATAATTACGGCAATTAACATTACAAGCGCCAGTATCTCCATGATTACCGGTATAAAGAAACTCAAAAAACCCCACTTCTGATCCTTTTTGGAAAAGATTACACTAAAAGCAGCTTTCATAGCTCTTACAAATAATAGTGAGGTAAAAAAAAGTGAAATACCGCCGAATATCCCGAAGTTAAGAGCGTTTTTTGTCAATACTTGGGTGTCCCCCGCAGATTTTAGTATATAACCTATCAAATCCGGATTTACAGATTTAATCATTTTAAAAATTTCAGAAGCAAGTTCTGCCGGAACAGGGAGATTTGTCAGCACAACCGAGATTATCAGGAGCATCGGGATAAAAGATAGCAGAAAGAAAAAAGTCAGGTTGGCGGCAAAATTCATAAGCTTATTCGCAAAAAAATAGTGGACGGAAAGATAAATCCTGGCCAGAATACGCTTTGACATTACACACCTGTAATTATTTATAAATAAAGAAATTTAATAAATAAGTTTAAAAATAAAGACCGGGTGAGTAAAAACTCACCGGTCTAACTTATTCTATTCCAAGAAACTTTCCGTTTTCATAGATCTTTTTATCGTCAGCATAAACAACAGCATCTTCTCTCATATCCTTAATCAAATCCCAATGAAGACCGGACTTGTTTTTACCCCCTGCTTCCGGATAAGAGGAACCCACAGCTAAGTGCATACTTCTGCCTATTTTTTCATCAAAAAGTATATTTCCTGTGGCCTTTTTAATTGCATTATTAAGTCCAAAAGCTATTTCGCCTGCAACTCTGGCTCCCTCATCAGTATCAAGCATTTTATTGAGAAAATCCTCACCCTTTTCGGCTTCAGCTTTTATAACCCTTCCGTTTTTAAAAGTTAAATGAACATTTTTAGCGCTTACTCCCATAAAAGATGTCGGGACATCAAAAAACATTTCTCCATTGGCACTGTCTTCAACCGGGCTTGTAAAAACCTCACCATCAGGCATATTATGACTGCCGTTACAGTTTATCCACTTCCTGCCGCCTACATTCAAAGTAAGGTCTGTGTTTTTGCCTGTTATCCTGAGCTCTTTTGTGCCGCTGAGAAGTTTTACGATTTTTTCCTGATATTCGCTAACTTCTCTCCAGGATTTTACAGGGTCGCTTTCATTGAGCTTACATGCTCCGAAAACAAATTCGGCGTACTCATCAAAAGACATTTCGGCATCCTGTGCCATGGAAGAAGTGGGATAAGGGGCAATCACCCAGCTGAATTCACCTTTTCCTTCCCTGTCAAACATTATGTCTTTTAAAACTGATAGCGCTTTCCTGTTTATGGCTATTTTACCGGAATCCACTCCTGTAAGCTGCTTTGTGTTAATCTCACAATCAATATTAATCATTGCTTTGACCGTTTTTGCTGCCGTCATATGGGCATCCGGTATAAATTCCAGCTGTTCTTTTTCTGCATATTTGTAAAATGAATAAAGCTGCTCAGCGAAGCTCATTCGCACTATCGGATAACATCCCATTTTCAGCAGTTTTATATAGCAAGCTTTTACCAGAGGTTCTGATGCAACTTCACCCCTGATTTCAACGGTGTCTCCTTTTTTCAGATTGAGACTGTATTCACACAAAAGGTCGGCCATTTTATTTTCAAAATACATAAATACTCCTGTTTAAAATTTGCGGTGTTTTTACAAAAAATCCATTGTATCAAAAAAATATGCAACAATTCTGAAGTAATTTCCAGATTTATTTTTTAAGATTATAAAAAGAGTCCAGACCATAAAATGCGGACTGATCCAAAAGCTCCTCCTCAATTCTTAAAAGCTGATTATATTTGGCAATTCTGTCCGTTCTGCTTGCTGAGCCTGTCTTGATTTGCCCTGCGTTAACAGCAACAGAAAGATCGGCAATTGTTGTGTCCTCCGTTTCTCCGGATCTGTGTGAAATCACGCAAGTATAGCCTGCACGTTTTGCAGTCTCTATTGCATCGATAGTTTCCGTTAAAGTACCTATTTGATTAAGCTTAATCAGGATTGAGTTGGCAATATTTTCATTTATACCTTTTTTGAGACGTTCGGTGTTTGTAACAAATAAATCATCACCAACCAGCTGGACTTTATCGCCCAGTTTTTCTGTAAGAATCTTCCAGCCGTCCCAGTCTTCTTCATCAAGCCCGTCTTCTATGGAAATTATCGGATATTTTGAGACAAGGTATTCATAGTAATCAACCATTTCTTCAGCAGTTTTATCGGAATTTTTCTCTGCTGCCAGTATGTACTTACCGTTTTTATAAAATTCACTGGCAGCGGCGTCTATGGCAATGTATATATCTTCCCCGGGTTTGTATCCTGCCTTTTCAACAGCTGTCAAAATCACATCTATAGCTTCTTCATTGGACTTCAGATTTGGAGCAAAGCCTCCTTCGTCACCCACTGCTGTGTTGTATCCTTTGGATGAAAGAACTTTCTTCAGTGCATGAAATGTCTCAGTTCCCATTCTTAAAGATTCTTTAAAGGATTCAGCTCCCAAGGGCATTATCATGAATTCCTGTATATCAACATTGTTGTCGGCATGTGCTCCTCCATTTAGAATGTTCATCATGGGAGCGGGCATAGTATGAGCAAAGGTGCCGCCGATATAACGGTATAAAGGCATGGCCAGTGCATCTGCAGCTGCTTTTGCACAGGCGAGGGAAACACCAAGGATGGCATTGGCTCCTAATTTATTTTTATTGGCTGTTCCGTCCAGATCAATCATTATTTCATCGATCAGCTTTTGTTCCAGGACGTCTATTCCCTCCAACTCGGGGGAAATTATTTCATTTACATTTTGTACGGCTTTTAATACGCCTTTTCCGCTAAACCTTTCACTGTCACCGTCTCTGAGCTCCACAGCTTCAAATTCACCGGTTGAAGCCCCTGACGGTACCGCTGCAACCCCTATATTGCCTCCGCTTGTGACAACTTCAACTTCAATTGTAGGGTTCCCTCTGGAATCCAGAATTTCTCTGGCGAAAACATCGATAATATCTGTCATTACCCACCTCTTATGTAAAAATATTTTATATATACATTGTATATTGAAAAAAAAGAAAAAACACAATATCCTTATTAATGTTTTGATAAATAATAACTAACAGATTTAAAAGAGGTATTAGAGGTAGTAGGGGTTCAAAGCTTTGTCCGCCTTGGGCCGATTCAATGTCAAAGATTCAATGTTGAATACCCAATCTACCAATATCAAATACACCACTCAACAACTCAACCAATGCACCACTCAACTACTCAACCAATACACCACTTTTCTATTTCTCTATCTCACTCTCACTATAAAAAGCAATTATCTTTTCTTGATTATCAAGCCGTTTGCTGATAATGTTCAGCCGTAATTAAGCAAATATTAAAAAATAAGGTTTACTTATGTATGATATACCAAAACTGTTGTTTGCCGATGACAAGGGAGTTATTTACGACCACCCTACTCTTAAAATGACGGTCAGGAGTGAAAATCTTGAGACTGTCCCTTACGAACTTGAAATGGAAGCCGTACCTCCTAAAACGAAACTTAATTTTCTCGAAGATACTCTGCCTTTGGCTTATAATCCTGAAAAGGCCGGGATGGAGGTTTTCAAGTCAGGCCATGCTGTTTATATAGAGCCCCCTGAAGGTTATTTGCGGCTGTATTTGCCGGCTTATAAAAAAAGAAAGGAAATAATGTTTGAAGACAGGGAATATACTCCGATCGGCTGGATGAATGAAACTTTTGTCTCCCCAATAATCAATGTTGATAAAATCCCCGATAAAAACAGCGAAGCCACCGGCAATAAATTTCATGGCTTTTTAAAATCTTTCAAAAAGAAAAATGCTTTTGTGAAATACCTGCTCAGCAATTCTGATTTATACCATACAAAAAACGAGGAAATAAGACTTCCGGTTGATAAAGACAGCATGCAGGCAGATTCAAAGGAATTAACCGAGATACTGTCACACTATTCGGAAGTTGCCGATAAGCCTGTTTTTAATATCGACTATGACGATTTTAATGTGTCCAACGGAGAAATTGATTTTACACAGTTGTTAGAAGGTATAAAATATCTAAGAAAGAACAATGAGAAGCTCAGCATCACATTTTCTTCATATCTGCAGAATATTGAAACATTGAAAATGTTTACGGATGCCGGTGTGGACTGCGTTAATGTTAAAATGATTTCTACCAATACCGAAACCAACAGAATTTTCAATAAAGAAAACAATACGGATAATGTTTACAAATCATTACAGGCTCTGCATAAACAAAATATATTCAAGAGTCTGACCCTCTACACAATGCCCGGTTTAACCGACAGGGAAAGTGAAACGGAATCATTAAGGGATTTTCTGTCAACCTTTGACATCAATCTACTGCTGTTAAGAAACCTTAAAGGCGATCCTGACCGGATATTTTTTTCTGAAAATCTGAAAACCGAAGATATCAAAGGGTTAAAAAATGTGATTAAACTGATAAAAAAGAAAATGAAAAACCTCAAAATCGGTTATTTTAATAGACATAAAGAGCAGTTTCTAATAGAATATGGTATGCCGGATTTTAAAAGGAGGAAATGATGAAAAGAGCTGTTTTTGTTGTGTTATTTATTTTTCTGGTTTCTTCTGTTTTTGCAGAAGATATAGAATTTACAGACTCCACACTCACTCAGGGGGAGTTTGAAAGCTTCACTAAAGAGCTTGGTGTTGCCCTTTCTTTCAATCCCATGTCTCCGGCGGAAACCCTTGGTGTAACGGGTTTCGATATCGGTGCTGAATTAGTGGTCACAGATATTAGTGATAATAAAAAATATTGGGAAACCCTTGTTGATAACAATGATCCCAGTTCTTATCTCCCCGTTCCCAGACTGCACGTTCAAAAAGGGCTTCCTTTTAATATAGATATAGGTGCCATGTATACCGCAGTCCCAAACAGCAACATTAAGCTTTGGGGAGTTGAGCTGAAATATGCTCTTCTGGAAGGAACAGCAGCCACACCCGCTTTGAGTATAAGAGGCAGCTTCAGTAAACTGGAGGGCGTGGATGAGCTTGACATAACCACTCAGTCAGGTGATATCCTTATAAGCAAAGGTTTTATGATGTTGACACCTTATGCAGGCTTGAGTGCTTTAAGAATCAACGGTAGCGAAAATTCAGACCTTGTTAACTTCGAGGATATACACGAGGTTATATACAGAGGACTGGCGGGCTTGCAGTTCTCACCTTTACCTCTTTTCGTCATTAACCTTGAGGCCAGCATAGGTGAAGTAAATCAATACGGGGTTAAAGCAGGGATAAGATTCTGAATGAAAACATACGCGTTTGATTTTATCGTTCTGGGAAGCGGAGTAGCCGGATTAAGAGCTGCTGCAGAACTGGCTGATTACGGTCAAACTGCAATAATAACCAAAGCAGCCATAGGCGAAAGCAGTTCAGAGTATGCCCAGGGCGGAGTTGCAGTGGTAATGTCTGACGATGACGATATATATCTGCATTACGAGGATACCATTAAAGCTGGCGACGGCTTGTGTGACAAAAATGCTGTTTTCACCCTTGTGGACGAGGGGCCCAGATACATTAATGAGCTTATTGCTCAGGGGGCTAATTTTGACATGCATGAAGGTACTCTGGATTTTACCAGAGAAGCTGCCCACAGTGTCAACAGAATAATTCATGCAAAAGGTGACGCCACAGGCCACGAAATTGTCAGATCTTTAAAAAATTCCGTTTCTAAAAAAGAGTCCATAAAAAGATTTGAAAATGTATTTGCTGTTGATATTATTCAGGAAAATGGAATAGTAAGCGGCATTTTCGTTATAGAAGAAAGCAGCCAGGAAAAAGTATTTTTTAGTGCCAAGGCTGTTATCCTTACCACCGGAGGTGCCGGTCAAATGTTCAAGCGTACAACCAATCCGCCGGTTGCAACCGGCGATGGTATTGCAATTTCTTTCAGAGCAGGTGCATGCCAAAAGGATCTTGAATTTTATCAGTTCCATCCAACTGCACTTACCATGAAGAATACTCCCGCTTTCCTTCTGAGTGAATCCATGAGAGGGGAAGGCGGCGTGTTGAAAAATATACACGGCAAAAGATTCTGCCATAATTATCATAAGCTGGGAGAACTCGCTCCGAGAGATGTTGTCAGCAGAGCCATTTTTTCAGAAATGCAAAAAACTGATTCTGAGTTTGTATACCTTGATTTGACAGGTCTCGAAAAGGATTTTGTTAAAAACAGATTCCCTAAAATATACAATACCTGCCTGGATTTCGGTCTTGATATAACAAAGGAATATATTCCCGTAAGTCCGGCTGCTCATTATTATATGGGCGGAGTGGAAACGGATTTGTGGGGGCGCACAAGTATAGAAGGATTGTACGCTGCCGGTGAAACCGCATGCACAGGTGTTCATGGAGCTAACAGGCTTGCCAGTAATTCACTTCTTGAAGGGGTTGTTTTCGGCGGTAGAAGTGCAAAAGCTGCAATTGTTGATTCCAAACATAAGACTCTTCAAAAAAATAATGTTGATTATAAAGATGAAATAGATTTATCGGATAAATACGAAGTCTATCTTCAGGAAATTCAGGAAACGATGTGGGAAAATGTCGGTGTTGTAAGAAACTTTGACGGGTTAGCAAAAGCTGTCAGCTATTTTAACGAAAAACTGGAAATGATAAGTGATAAAAAACCAGCCAATCAAAAAACAGGAGAAAGAATCAACATGTTTTATGTCGGAAAACTTATGGCTCTTGCAGCCGCCAGCAGAGAGGGAAGCCGCGGTGCCCATTTTAGAGAGGATTTTCCTGAAAAATCAAAAGAGGATTTTCATATAATTTTCAAAGATGGCAAATTTAGTCCCATTAACAGATGATAAAAAACCTTTTGTAACCGCTGATGGTTCTTTTTCATATTATAATCTCACTTATAATGAAGCATACCATGCCAAGTCCATAGGAGCTTATACAGAGAGCCTCCATAAATTTGTTTTTGCATCGGGAATACTTGAGAAACTACGATATAGAGAAGTTTGGCTGCTGGATATATGTTTCGGACTGGGATATAATCTGGCTGTACTGATAAATGAATATTTGAAAAAACAAGGGCTACACAAACTGAACATTTTGAGTGTGGAAAAAGATCCCTCTGTGCTGTCGCTGCTGGAAAACAATTATCTGTTTTGGCCTGTTCATTCATACAGTATTTTGCGAAAGCTTTTGGAAGGGGGTCCTGTTAAGAATATAGATTTAAATATTATTATTGATGATGCCACGGCTGTATTTGAGTATTTAACATTTCCTTTTGATGTTATCTTTTTTGATCCGTTTAGTAAAAACAAAAATCCTGAAATGTGGAATATAAACATTTTTAAAAAATTGTATAATCTGTTAAAAGATGACGGCTGCATTGTAACATATGCGTGCAGTGCATCTGTCAGAAAAAAATTTTACAAAGCCGGATTCCTTTCTTACGACACCAGAAATCTTCCAACCGGTTTTCAGAAAGGTACTTTAATGAAAAAATTTGTATATCTATAATTGTTCCTGCGTTTTACTTACTCCATATCATCCAAAACCAATCAACTCTCTCAACCTCTGCCTCAACCTCTACCTCAACCTCTACCTCTACCTTTATTCTACCTCTCCACATCCCTGCCTATAAAAATTATAGGGCTTCAGCAATAAATTTTAGCAACCTCCCAAAATTATTGTACTTGTGCTATTTGACAATACTTTATCTTAATATCGGGGTTTTCACTCATGAAGATATCCCAATATTAAGCACAGTTGTATATTAAGAGCTTTGAATAATGTCTTTTTCTCCGTTTCAGGAAGTGGGTAGCACCAGCCGGAGGATGGTAAATATGTAGGATACATTACTTTAGTCCCGCATGCTTGATAATACTGGGTCTCGGAATAAACTTTGCACGGCTGAAGCCGCGCTTCCTGAATTATTCAAAGCTCTCATATTTATTCATTATGTCGTTTTATATGGCAGAGATTTCTCACTTTGTTCGAAAGAATGCCTGCGGCTAGCACCAGTCTTTTAGACTGGTAAATATGTGTAACATCCTATTTAACTATCGCTGTTAGACAGTATGCATGTAATTGTCACCTCGAGCGAAGCCGAGAGGTCTCTTTGCAATATAACAGTAAAGATCTCTCCGCTCCACTCCGTTCCGGTCGAGATGTTCCGTGTTAAAAGTCAAGCATTTTTTGCAACCAAAGTTAAATTATTTGCATGATCCGGATCATACGGTTTGCCACTTTTCAATACACCAAATGCCTGCCTTATC
>NZ_JAXKVW010000019.1 GCF_036172515.1 Flexistipes sp. | reverse complement strand
TTGATAAGGCAGGCATTTGGTGTATTGAAAAGTGGCAAACCGTATGATCCGGATCATGCAAATAATTTAACTTTGGTTGCAAAAAATGCTTGACTTTTAACACGGAACATCTCGACCGGAAGCGAGTACTATGCAATAGTGCTCGTTGGAGCGGAGGAATCTCAATCGTTATTTAACAAATGTACCCCCTCTTTATCTCCCCCTAAAGTAGGGGGAGAGACCCGTTCCCCTCCTAATATAGGAGGGGGCAGGGGTGGTATGAAAATAGCTGTTTGACAAGAGACCTCTCCGCTTCGGTCGAGGTGACAGTTTTTTGTAGTGTGCTTAGATACATTTATTCAATGTTTGCCTCTATTTCTCTACTTCCCCACTTCCCTATCTCACCAATAACGTCCAGCTATTGTCATTGCTCTTTTAAAAACGGTAGGGTGCCAGCTTTTGAGAGCTGCAGATTTTTAAGTGACTGATGAAAAATGTCAGGTAGTGCCAAGTTGAACTATATTCATACTTTTCAGAACATCTTCATCGTCGCAGGTATAGAGTGTGTCGAGGAAAGCAGTTATAAAGCTACCCGGTTTATCCGATATTTTTGCAGCTTTTTCTCCGCAAGCTGAAAAAAGTGCACTGGCTGCAACACAGGCTTTAAGTTTATTTTCAGGAAGTACGGAGCAGAATGCTCCTGTTACTGCTGATAAGCCGCAGCCGGTACCTGTGACTTTTGTCATGACATGGTGACCGTTTTTCGTTAGCCAGGATTCGCTGCCGTTTGTGATAAAGTCATTTTCTCCGGAAGCTGTAACTATACATTGTTTCTTGTTTGCAAGATTTTTCATGCTTTCCCGCATTTCGCTATTTAGAGACAGGGTGCTGTCCACGCCTTTTGTTTTTACCCCTTCAGATATAACGGACATTATTTCGGAAGTGTTACCTCTGAAGACATCTATTTTCACTTCGTCAAAAATCCTTTTTACAGCTTCGGTGCGCAGTTTTGTGGCTCCTGAGCCCACAGGGTCCAGAACTACAGGTATGCTGTTTTTGTTGGCGGTCTTACCTGCCAGAATCATGGATTCCAGCCAGGAGTGTTGAATTGTGCCAATGTTGAGTATTACAGCAGAGGAGACGGAAGCAATTTCCTCCACTTCATCGATGCTATGTGCCATAACCGGCGATGCTCCTATTGCAAGCAGAATATTTGCTGTGGAATTCATAACGACGTAATTGGTAATGTTATGAATGAGGGGGTTTTTCCCTCTTATTTTTTCTATACAGCTTTTGACTGTTTCATACATTTTATCCTCCTGTCAGCTGTTTAAAATAGTTTGAAGATAAAATCCACAAAAGGAATGATAAACAAAGCCGGGAGCATATTTGCCGTTTTGATTTTAGTCAGTTCCAGCATATTTAACCCTATGCCGAGGATAATAATTCCTCCTACTAATGATATACCGTTCACATAGACTTCTTCGCTGAGGAGAAAAGTGGCTTTTGACGCCAGCAAACTCAAAAGTCCCTGGTATACAAAAACAAAAATTGCGGAGAAAATAACACCTATACCTAAGGTTGAAGCCAAAATAATAGAAGATATTCCGTCAAGCAGGCTTTTGACATACAGGACAGAAGGATCATTGTTAAGACCGTCTTTGATTGCTCCAACGATTGTCATAGAACCGACACAAAACAGAACTGTTGCGGTAATAAATCCCAATACAAATGTGCCGGAATTACTGCCCGTTTTTTCCTGCAGATACTTGCCCGTCTTATCAAGCTTCATTTCTATATCAAGAAATTCACCAAGCCCCGTGCCCAGGACCAGGCTTACAAGGCCGGGCAGAAAGTCATGATTTACAAAAGACATTTTCATACCGAGAACAAGTACAGCCAACCCTAATGCTTTTACAACGGCATCTTTTGTTTTTGTCTTGATTCTGCTGCCGAAAGTAATGCCGATTAAGCTTCCTGCTGTAACTGCAATAGTATTTACTATAGTTCCTGTAATCATTGGTCTATTCCGTGTATATAGTTTAATACTTTTTCTGCAAAATCTTTTGAAATAACTTTTACCGAAGCTTCATTGTTGTAATTCATAGCACTGTGTGTGAAATTGTGACTACCAATAAACACTATTTTTTTATCGATGACAATAAGTTTCGTATGAGTTCTTGTTCCAGGTGCATCATAGATGACGTTAATCCCTTCTTCAGCCAGTTCTTCAGCTGTTTCCCTGTTAACTTCATTCAGAAAACCTTCCTCTTTTTCGATATCCATGATAACGGTTACGTCCAAACCTTTTTCTGCAGCTCTGATAAGTGCGTTTTGTATATGTTTTGTATCCTGGGTAGTATAGTCAGTGGTTTTGAACATATATATGGAGATTACAATATTTTTCTCCGCATTTTCGATACTGCTCACAGCTTCTCCAAGATATTGCCGGTTTGGCAAAAACTGTACTTTAGCAGAAACTTTCTCTGTACCTGCTTTTAAATTGACAATGATGGCGAAAAAAACAATAAAGACAGTTAAAAAAAGCTTTAAACGGTGCTTTTTGACAAAAATTTTCCCAGGGTCCTTCATAATTCTTTTTCTTTTTCTCCTCTTAATACATATGTTATATTTGTCCAGACCGTCTCCACTCCGTCTTTTCTTGTTGCTGAGAAAGGAAGAACAGCATCAGCGGTCACTGAAAGGGCCTCCGCTATTTTACTGACATGTTTCTCCAATTCGTTACGTGAAACTTTATCCGTTTTTGTAGCGGTTAGTATAATCGGTATTTCATTCTCACTCAACCATTCTATCATTAGAAAATCATCGTCGGAAGGGATTCTCCTGATATCTATGATCAGTACACACGCTTTAAGCTGGCTTCTTGTTTTCAGATAGCTTTCAATAAGCCTGCCCCATTTTTTTCTTTCAACTTTGGATGTTTTTGCATAGCCGTAGCCGGGCAAATCGACAAAAATATATTTATCTTCAATATTGAAAAAGTTGATTAATCTTGTTTTGCCCGGCGTATTTCCCACTTTTACCAGCTTCTTTCTTCCTAGCAATGCATTTATCATAGATGACTTGCCTACGTTGCTGCGGCCTATAAAGGCTATTTCAGGAAGACTTGTTTCCGGGAAACCACCTGTATCCGCTGCGGAAGTAATGAATTCTGCATTCATTTTAATACTCCAGATTTTTTAAGGAAATCTTTCATTCCGAAATCGTAATCTGTGCTGAATCCTGCAGCATTCTTGTGTCCGCCGCCGCTATTGGCTTCTGCAATATCATTAACTGAAACAGTTGGAATCGACCTTAGGGAAACCTTTCTTTTTTGTGCATTTATGATAAAAATATATTGAAGCTGCATTTTCTGTAACAGATAGTTTCCAAGCTCTGAATTATATTTTTCAGCAAAAATACATCCAAACGTTCTTCCCCATTTATCAGTGAAAACTTGAATATGTTTTTCTGAATTCTCAAAATATTTATTCTGACTTTCCTCTTCCAGCTCCAGAAGCAGTTTTTCTTCTTTTGCAAATACAGTTGAAGGGTTACAAAGAAATCTTTTAACAAATCTGTCTATTCCGAAAAGTGTAAACAACATATTCATTTTCAGACTTTTTTTGTTTTGCAGAAGCCAGAGGTCATAATCATTAATGCATTCCACAAGATCATGAAATTTTTTTACGTTTTTATTTTCAGACAAAAGCCATTCATATGTTAATTTAGTTGCAGATTTGCCTGTTTCATGAATTGTGAAATCGTAACTTTTAAGATTTTCTGATGAGATGTGGTGGTCTATCAGCGTGATTTCCAGCCTGTTGATAAGGTGCTTCAGAAGTTCTTCACCGGGAGAAACATCTGTAATAATAATACGGTCGTAATGTACAAAATTGTTCAGTATAAAGTCATCTACTTCATCGTAATTAAGATAGAATGTATCGATGTTTTTATAAACTGACTTCAGTAGTATGGAACAGCCTGCACCGTCCATATCGTTGTGTGTAACGTGTATAATCATTAATTATTCTCCGATAATTTTTATTAAAGCCCTTTTTTTTCTGCGTCCGTCAAATTCACCGTAAAAAATCTGCTCCCACGGACCGAAATCGAGCTTTCCTTCAGTTATTGCTACGGTTACCTCTCTTCCCATTATCTGCCTTTTTAGGTGTGCATCGCCATTGTCTTCCCCTGTAAGATTGTGTTTGTAAAGGCTTAGAGGTTCATGCGGTGCCAGCTCTTCAAGCCATCTTTTGTAATCCTGGTGTAACCCTCCTTCATTATCGTTGATAAATACTGATGCAGTAATATGCATGGCGTTTACAAGGCATAATCCTTCTTTTATTCCGCTCTCTCTGACGGCCTCCTCGACAACAGATGTTATATTGACAAACTCCATACGGTTTTTTGTATTAAACCATATTTCTTTACGGTGAGATTTCATTGAGATTCCTCCTGTAAATATGTTATAAGAATATAGCACATTTAATTAAGAGTTTAAAGGTTTAGCAGAGAACTCACACAGGTTTAACATATACTGCGGCTTTTTCAATAATTTTTATATAAATAAACAGGTTCACAGAAATTATTAGCATATAGACAGAGATCTCCCCACCCGTCGGCGGACTTGGTCGGCTTCACTCGAGGTGACATAAGTCATTGTCACTTCGACCGGAACCGAACATATAAGAATTTATGTGCTCGGCGGAGCGGAGGAATCTCTGACGTTGTTTGACAAAAAGTACCCCCTCTTTCTCTCCCCCTAAAGTAGGGGGAGAGACCAGTTCCCCTCCTAAAATAGGAGGGGTCAGGGCTTGCCCCGTTGAATGCCGTAGGCAAATGGCCAAGCCATTTATTCAACTGGGGATGGTATGAAAACAGTTGTTTGACAATGAGATTCCTCGGTTCCACTTCGTTTCACTCGGAATAATATTTACCCATACGTGTCATCTCGACCAGAAAGAAGTGGAGCGGAGAGATCTCAGACGCTGTTTGACAAGAGACCTCTCGGCTGCGCTTGAGGTGACAAGTACCTAAATGTGTCATTTCGAACGAAGTGAGAAATCTCTATCATATGAAACGATATAGTAAATAAATATGTAAGTATGCTTATTAAAATATTCTCAGTGAGGAGTAATAATGATTGTATTTTGCGGAGTGGGATTTTTTGAGGAAAATCTTTTAAACGAAATAATAAAGCATTGGGAAGTAACCGTTATTGAAAAAGATAAAAATAAAATAGATAAGCTTCAGAATGCAGGGAAAAATATAACTTTGACTGAAGGTGATGCAACGAGCGCAGTATTGTGGAAAAAGCTGGATACGGAGGGGATAGAGTCTGTGATAGTAACGTTCAGGGATTCTGACCTGAGCCTTGAAGTCTGCTGGATTGTAAGGAATATTCTGAAACTGGATGTACCGATAATTGTTCTGCTTTATGAAAAAGAAGGGGAAAAGAAATTTGAAGATTCTACTGTTACTTTGATAAAACCGATGGATATCTCCATAAATATAATTTTGAATAAACTTCATAAAAATTATTCCAGGGCGATTGATATAGGTCAGAAAAAAGGTGAAATTATCGAGTTGAATGTCATGTCAAAATCTCATATTACCGACAGGAAATTGAAAAACCTTCGTCCTTCAAAATGGCATCTTGCAGCTATTTACAGAAATAATGAACTCGTTATTCCTTCCGGCTCAACAAGAATAAAGGTCGGAGACAGGATAGTTGTGGCCGGTGAGCCTAAGATACTGGAGAATCTGGCCGGCATTTTTTCAAAGGGTATACCTCAGTTTCCTTTGCAATATGGTGAAGATATGGCTGTTGCCCTTGATAAAAGACACCCCTGGGTGCTTGAAGAATCTGTTTTTCTTAATGCTGCAATAAGAACCAATGACCTGCGGATTCTGATAAGGGATTTCCATATTTCTGATGAAATAAAAAAGAAGCTCGATACAGGCAAGCTCAGTTACAAGATTGAGGAAGAAAACAAGTCCAAAATCAGGTTTGTGGAAAATAAAGAAAATGTTGGAATACACGCTTTGAGTTTTAATAAAAATAACCTTTTTGACTATATCAGGGCGAGGGAGATATTTAAAGCTGCTGAAAAGCCTGTTTTTATTTCCAGAAACAGTTCAAAATACGAAAAAGTGGTTATTTCACTCAACTGTTTTGATCCGGTATACCCTATGGAGACGGGGGTTGAAGTGGCAAGACTGTTTAATATCGATTTTGAGGTCATCTATATTACTTTGCCAAAAGGGATGAGGGGAGATACAGAAGAGACCAGGCTTGATGAGCGGAATAACCTGATAAAAGATTTTGGAAGTCTGTATAGAAAAAAAATCCAATATAAACTAATGGAGGGTAATCCGATTGTGCAGACGCTGGAATATTTAGGAAGCACAAATGGCAAAATTTTATATATTTCAAGCTTTAAAAAAGGGAGTGCAGGCTCCCTTTTAAAACCGGAAGTCGGTTTTTATACAGCTTTCCGTTCAGAGTTCAGCTCAATTGTAATACCACAGAAGGTTGAAAATGAGTAAAGAAGAAGCTCTGCTGCTCCTTCTTATATCAGTTGGGGCATTTATAATGCCTTTTGTCGCCAGGAAATTTCATGTCCCAACCGCCGTCTCGGAGCTTTTATATGGGATGTTTATAGGAAGTTTCCTGCATTTTGAGCCTCATGCCATGGGGATAATTAACTTTCTGGCTGAGCTGGGGTTTATAGTTTTAATGTATATGGCAGGTTTGGAGCTTGATGCTGAAGACCTGCAGAAAACCTCAAATAAAACATTATTGATATTCATCTCTCATTTTTTAGCAATAGTTCTGTTCTCAGTGATACTTGTAAATATTATCGGCCTTCCCCCCTATTTTAATCTTTTTATCGTTATTACGTCCATTGGCTTACTTTTTCCCATTTTAAGCGAGCTGGATATAATGGAAACAAAGCTGGGCAAAGAGCTTTTGATTCTGGGGAGCATAGGCGAAGTTTTCAGTCTTCTGGCTTTAACTGCATTTACAGTCATTTATAATTATGGAATAAGTTATGGCGGTTTGCTGCACATCCTCAAGTTGGCTGCATTTTGCGCCGCGGCTTTTTTTACTCTTAAATTACTACAGCTTTTTACCTGGTGGTTTCCGAATAAACTCAGTTTTATGGCCAAAACCGGTGTGTCTTCTGAAACGGGGCTGAGAGGTAATTTTCTTAATATGCTTGTTTTTGTTGCTTTGGCAGCTTTTTTGAATATCGAAGTGATAATAGGGGCTTTTATAGGTGGAATGCTTTTTGCAGCAGTTTTCAAGGCAAGGGAGAAAATTCAGGAAGGTTTTGAGATGATAGGGCACGGTTTTCTTGTACCCATTTTTTTCATCTATGTGGGGCTGAATTTTGAAACATCCCTGTTAATGGATTTTACCGTTGTCAAATATGCTCTGCTTCTCTGTCTGCTTATTATCATTGTTAGGGTGCTGGCCGGATTTGTTTTTTTATTTGGAGCCTACAGGTTAAACAATATACCTGTTTTTCCGTTTTCCACCTCCTTTTCCCTGACCTTGCTTATAGCGGCTGCGAAACTTGGCGAAAGTCTCGGGGTATTTTCAAAAGATATTTCCGGCGGTGTAGTCCTTGCATCCATCATATCAGCGCTGATCTTTCCATTGTTTTTCAGGATAATTATTAAGAAACTGGTTGTATAGCCGGGGAGTGGGGTGGTGAAGTAGTGAGATAGGAATGGTGATTTATAATTTGCATGCAATAAATTTTTGAGACAGTGAAAATCAATACTCCAAATTATTTGTCTTTGTTTTATCATAACTTTATATTTGCCTGATAAATAATGTTCTTAATTTAAGCTTAATTTTTTAATATATTGGTATGTTTTAAGTATTAATTGACATATAATGAAAATTGTGTTTTATTATGATGATAAATAAAGCAGGGGGAAGTTTATGGAAGAGAAAATCAAGCAGTTTAAGAAGCTTAGCGAAGAAGCTGAGCTCGGCGGCGGTCTTGAAAGAATCAAGAAGCAGCATAACGCCGGTAAACTTACAGCTCGGGAAAGAATTGATAAACTCTTGGATAAAGGAACATTTGTAGAGCTGGACAAGTTTGTGATGCACAGGTGTACCAATTTTGATATGCAGAAAACAAAGATTTTGGGTGACGGTGTTGTAACAGGCTACGGTAAAGTTAACGGAAGAACTGTTTTTGTATTTTCACAGGATTTCACAGTTTTCGGCGGTTCGCTTTCGGAGATGTTTGCCAAGAAAATATGCAAAGTTATGGACCTTGCTGTTGAGGTTGGAGCACCTGTTGTTGGTCTTAATGACTCGGGCGGTGCGCGTATTCAGGAAGGTGTTATGTCTTTGGCAGGCTATGCCGACATATTTTTGAGAAACAGTCTTTCTTCAGGCGTTGTTCCTCAGATTTCTGCAATTATGGGGCCATGCGCCGGCGGTGCTGTTTATTCACCCGCTCTTACAGATTTTGTTTTTATGGTTAAAGAAACGAGTTATATGTTTATTACAGGACCTGAGGTCGTAAAAACTGTTACAAGTGAAGATGTTACAAAAGAAGAGCTCGGCGGGGCGATGACTCACAACTCTAGAAGCGGTGTGGCTCATTTTGCCGCTGAAAATGATGAGGATTGTCTGTTGAGAATCAGGGAGCTTATTAACTTCCTGCCTCAAAATAACATGGAAGACCCTCCTATTGCGCCGACAAAAGACGATCCGAACAGAACGGATGATTCATTGAACAAACTGGTTCCTGAAAATCCGAATCAGCCTTATGATATGGCTGAAATTATAGAGAAAGTTGTGGATGACGGAAACTTTTTTGAGGTTCAGGAGCATTATGCCAAAAATATAATTGTTGGATTTGCGAGACTTAACGGCAAAACAATCGGGGTTGTTGCTAATCAGCCTCAGGTGATGGCCGGTGCACTTGATATGGATTCATCTATTAAAGGAGCACGTTTCGTTAGATTCTGCGATGCTTTTAATATTCCTCTTCTTACCTTTGTGGATGTGCCAGGTTTTATGCCAGGTGTTCAACAGGAATACGGTGGTATTATCAAACACGGTGCGAAGCTTCTCTATGCATACTGTGAAGCAACTGTTCCCAAAGTTACTGTGATTACCCGTAAAGCCTACGGTGGTGCATATGATGTTTTAAGCTCAAAACATATCAGAGGGGATATCAACTATGCTTATCCCACGGCTGAGATCGCGGTCATGGGGCCGGATGGCGCAGTTCAAATACTCTATCGCAAAAAGATTGCGGAGGCTAAGGATCCGGACGCTATGAAAAAGAAAATGACCGATGAGTACCGCGAATGGTTTGCCAATCCGTACAGAGCAGCTGAACTGGGATATATTGACGAAGTTATACTGCCTGAAGATACAAGACCCAGACTTATTCAGGCTTATGAGCTGCTTAATAACAAACGTCAGACCAATCCGCCCAAAAAACATGACAACTTGCCACTGTAGAGGAGGTTTCAATGGCTGAGATAAAAAAGGTTTTAGTTGCAAATAGAGGCGAAATAGCCATACGTATTTTCAGAACATGCAGAAAGATGGGTATAAAAACCGTAGCTGTTTATACGCATGCAGACAGAAAAGCCCCGCATGTCAGATATGCAGATGAGGCATATTGCATAACTGAAAGTGCAAGTGATACAAATTATCTGAAAATGGATAAAATTATTAAGATTGCCAAAGATACTGGGGCGGCAATTCATCCTGGGTACGGTTTTTATGCTGAAAACGCTGATTTTGTCAGAAAATGTGATGAAGAGGATGTGACGTTCATAGGCCCCAAGGCCGAGCATATTGACCTTATGGGAAGTAAAACCGGAGCCAGAATGGCTATGGCCGAAGCCGGTGTCCCCACAGTGCCCGGGACAAAAAATCCTATAAGGGATGTTGATGAAGCGAAAAAGATATGCAGGGATATAGGATATCCGATTATGCTGAAAGCCGTTTACGGCGGCGGCGGCAAAGGGATGAGGCTTGTCGAGAAAGAAGAGGATTTTGATTCTGCTTTCCGCACAGCAAGTTCCGAAGCCAAGAATGCCTTCGGCAACGGTGATATGTATATAGAAAAGTTTATTATTCAGCCTCACCATGTTGAGGTTCAGGTTTTGGGAGATTCCCACGGCAATGCACTGCATCTGTTCGACAGGGAATGTTCCATTCAGAGAAGGCACCAGAAGGTAATTGAGGAAGCACCTTCTCCTTTTATCAATGAGGAAACACGTGAGAAGATGTGTGAAGTTGCTTCAAAAGCTGTAAAAAGGCTTGGTTATATAAGTGCAGGTACTCTGGAGTTTGTTGTTGGTGCTGATCAGAGCTTTTATTTCCTTGAAATGAACACAAGGCTGCAGGTGGAGCACCCTATAACCGAAATGATTACCGGTGTTGATATTGTGCGGGAAATGATTCGTATTGCAGAAGGAAAGGAGATTTCCTTTAAACAGGAGGAAATTCATAGAAACGGACATGCTATTGAGTGCCGTATTTATGCGGAAGACCCTTCCAATAATTTTGCCCCGTCTCCCGGACTGCTTACAATATATCAGACTCCCGAAGGTCCCAATGTGAGAGTGGAGAGCGGCGCCTATCAGGGATATGAGATTCCCTTGTATTATGATCCAATGATTGCAAAGGTTTGTGCAAACAGTAAAACACGTGACGGTGCAATTGAAAATATGAAAAGAGTTCTTTCCGAGTATATCGTAGCAGGGATAAAAACGTCGATTCCGTTTCATTTCAGCGTACTTAAAAACGAAACGTTTCTCAGCGGCAACTACGATACGGGCTTTATCGATAACAAGTTCGATAAAGAGGATCTGGAAAGAAAAGAGCACGAAGATCCAACTGTTCCGCTGGTTGCTGCGGCCATTAAACAGCTTATGTCGGAGAAAATTGCAGCAGCCCGGTCGAGAACCAGACCGGAAGTGGGGGAGTCCGACTGGAAACGTTTCGGTAAGTTACTTAATTTCGGCAACAGGATATAGTGAGGTGAGCCTATGATTACAAAAAGAGAATATTATGCAAATGTAGAAGGTTTTGAAGAAGAATATAAACTTGCAGTGGAAGAGAAGGATTACCATGTTTTTGAAGTGGATGTCATGGGAGAAAAACATACGGCAGATTTCAGACAGATTAATGAAAGTATTTACTCACTGATTATCGATAACAAATCGTATTCTGTTGAAATAAGTGAAGACGGTGATCAGTTTGAAGTGTTGGTTGACGGTGACAGCTACAATGTGGAAATTCTGGATGATATGAAGCGGCTTATGAAATTAAGAGCTGATGTAGGGCTCGAAGGACGTCAGGTTGTTGAATCTCAAATGCCGGGTTATATATGGAAAACGCTGAAGGAAGTTGGCGATGAAGTTGAAGCGGGAGAACCCGTTATGATTCTTGTTGCCATGAAGATGGAAAACGAAATCAAAGCGCCCAAAGATGGTGTTATTGAAGAAATTTTTGTAAAAGCCAGTGAAGATCCCCAGGAAAGCACTGTCGGTACAGGGGACAAGCTTTTTGTTATTGAATAGACAAATTTTACTTTTTGTTTTGTATGTTTAGCAAAAAGGGGCTGCGGCCCCTTTAATTTTAAAATGAGGTTTAACCATGAGTGAATTTAAAAAATACAATATAAAAGACTGGGAAGAGCTGGCCAAAAAAGAGTCAAAGAAAGACAGTCTTAATCATTTAAACTGGGAAACCCCTGAGGAATTTACAGTAAAACCATTATACACTAATGAAGATATTGAAAATCTGGAGTTTGTAGATACTTTCCCCGGCCTGTCTCCTTTTGTCAGAGGTCCCAGAGCTACGATGTATGCCGGTAAACCTTGGACAATAAGACAGTATGCCGGATTTTCAACAGCAGAGGAGTCCAACGAGTTTTATAAAAAAAATCTGGCTCAGGGGCAGCAGGGTTTGTCAGTGGCTTTTGATCTGCCGACACACCGGGGGTATGACTCAGATCATCCGAGAGTTGTAGGGGATGTCGGTAAAGCCGGCGTTGCAATTGATTCCATTCAGGATATGAAAATACTCTTTGACGATATACCTCTGGATAAGGTTTCCGTCTCCATGACGATGAACGGTGCCGTTATTCCAATAATGGCCAACTATATTGTTGCAGCCGAGGAACAGGGTGTCTCCCGGGAGAAATTATCGGGAACAATACAGAATGATATCCTCAAAGAGTTCATGGTAAGAAACACATATATTTACCCACCGAAACCTTCCATGAGGATTGTTGCAGATATTATTGAGTATACAAGCAAATATATGCCGAAATTCAATTCTGTCAGTATCAGCGGCTATCATATTCAGGAAGCCGGTGCGAACTGTGCTCAGGAGCTGGCTTTTACCCTTGCAGACGGTCTTGAGTATGTGAAATATGCCAGAGACAGAGGTCTGGATGTGGATTCATTTGCTCCGAGGCTGTCTTTCTTCTTTGCAATAGGTATGAATTTTTTCATGGAAGTTGCAAAATTGAGGGCAGCAAGGTTCTTGTGGGCAAAATTGATGAAGCAGTTTAATCCGAAAAATCCCAAATCCATGACATTAAGAACTCATTGTCAGACATCCGGCTGGAGTCTGACAGAGCAGGATCCTTATAATAACATAATAAGAACCACAATAGAGGCAATGGCAGGTGTATTAGGGGGTACCCAGTCCCTTCACACGAATGCGCTGGATGAAGCGATAGCTCTGCCAACGCCTTTTTCTGCCCGGATAGCAAGAAATACACAGCTTATCCTTCAGGAAGAAACCGGTATATGCAATGTTGTTGATCCTTTGGGCGGTTCTTATTACGTGGAAAGTTTGACCAATAGTCTGATTGAAAAAGCTTCTGAAATAATTGATGAGGTTGAGAATCTTGGCGGTATGACAAAAGCCATGGAAACAGGGATGCCTAAATTGCGAATTGAGGAATCCTCTGCAAAAAAACAGGCTAAGATTGATATGGGTAAAGACGTAATAGTCGGTGTTAACAAATATGTGAAAGATGAAGATGACTCCGTGGATGTGCTCGAAATAGATAATACAAAAGTTCTTGAAAAACAGGTGGAAAGACTTAAACAATTAAGGCAGAATAGGGATGAAAATGAAGTAAAGGCTGCGTTAGGGAAACTGACCGAAGCTGCAGAAGGAGAAGAGAACCTTCTTGAATACGCGGTGGATGCAGCGAGAAAAAGGGCAACAGTCGGCGAAATTTCCGAGGCTATGGAAAAGGTTTTCGGTAGATATTCAGCTGATATAAAACTGCAAACCGGGGTGTATAACAGCGTGTTTGGAGAAAATGAAAAATTTGATGAAGCGAAAAAACTGGTGGATGAATTTGCTGAAAAAGAGGGAAGAAGGCCGAGAATTCTTATTGCCAAAATGGGGCAGGACGGTCACGACAGAGGGGCAAAGGTTGTGGCTACGGGTCTGGCTGATCTGGGTTTTGATGTTGATGTGGGACCTCTTTTTCAGACGCCTGAGGAAACGGCAAAGATGGCTGTTGAAAATGATGTTCATGCTATAGGTGTTTCCAGTCTGGCTGCAGGTCATAAAACACTGGTACCCAAACTTATTGAAGAACTGCATAAACTTGGAGCAGATGATATAATTGTAACCGTCGGCGGTGTTATACCGAGGAATGATTACGACTTTTTATATAAATCGGGAGTTAAATGTATTTTCGGCCCCGGTACTCCTATATTCAAATGTGCCAGAGAGACGCTGCAGGAAATTGAAAAACACGGTGCAAAATAGCACAAATGCGTGTCGATGATATTATAAAAGGTGTTTTGAAAGGCCACAAAAGACACCTTGCCAAAGCAATTACGCTTGTTGAAAGCAAAAGTCTCAGCAAAAGAGAGGATGCCGACAAGCTTCTAAACAGTATACTGCCATATACCGGGAACTCTATCCGACTTGGTATTTCCGGCGTTCCCGGTGTTGGTAAAAGTACCTTTATCGAATCATTCGGGAAATTCCTTACTTCAATAAATAAGAAGGTAGCTGTACTGGCTGTCGACCCTTCTTCAAAAATATCGGGTGGAAGCATTCTTGGTGACAAGACAAGGATGCAGGAGCTGGCAAAGGATCATGATGCTTTTATACGGCCGTCGCCATCTGATGAATCATTGGGAGGAGTGGCCAGAAAAACCCGTGAATCGATGCTGATATGTGAAGCTGCCGGCTACGATATTATTATTGTGGAAACGGTGGGAGTGGGGCAATCGGAAATCGAAGTTGCCTCAATGGTGGACTGCTTTACTCTTTTACAGCTTCCCGGAGCAGGAGATGAGCTCCAGGGGATAAAAAAAGGTATAATGGAAATATCGGATATTATTCTGATTAACAAATCCGAAGGCGAAAATATTCATAAAGCAAAGCTGGCAAAAAGTCAGATTGAAAATGCTCTGCACATATTAAAAGGACGCGATGATAACTGGATTGTAAAAGTACTGCTTGTGAGCGCACTTAACAACGAAGGAATAGAGAGATTTTGGGAGGTGCTGCTTCATTTCATTACTCATATGAAGAATGGAAATTTTTTCCGGGCAAAAAGGAAAAAACAATCTGTTGACTGGATGTGGAAGCTGCTTGATGATGAGCTCATGCGTATTTTTAAAAGTGATGGAAAAATTAAAGAAATGCTTGTTTCAACCGAAGAAGAGGTCAGAGCAGGGCATATAAACCCTGCATCTGCTGCAAAAACACTTCTGGATGCTTTCTTGGATAAGAAATAAACTTTGTCCACTCAAAAAGCATATGTGAATTTAAACCAGGTGGCCTGCCCTTCAGTTTTATTTCTGGCTTTAATTTCCCACTGGCTTCTCAGTTCAAAAAACATATTTTTATATTTGTACTGCACACCCGGACCTATAGCAAAAACTTTGCTTCTGTTTTCCTCATCCTGTCTGAGTAGCTCCTGTACAGCCGGTGCTATATTACTGTCTATATCAAAATCGTCATCAGTCATCTGACGGTAATAATATCCGCTGATACCAAGTCTCAAATTCTTTGAAACTGCATATGAGGCACTGTAATCGAAGTGAAATTCCTGTCCGGGCTTTCTGTCAACGTTTACTCCGTAAACAGTGGGGTAATCCTCCTGTGTTGTGTTGAAATCATACATTGCTTTAACAGAAAATTCAAAATTACCGGGGAGGTATGTAATTCCAACAGCCGGTTCAAACGTCCAGAAATTGTGTCCCACATAGGCAAGATTGTCATCTTCCTGATTGTAAAAGGGGATATAAATATCCATTAAAGAAACTGCTGTGTGTAGTTTGCCCTTCATAAAGTGATGTGAAAGAAGAAAAGGACTGTAAATAAGGTAAGGGATGTTTGTATCTGAGTATGAATCGTCACTGTCCGGCCCAACTTTTGCATTAAAGTCCAACTGGGTATTTATAAAGGGGATAAAAAGGTGCTGTCCGTAATTTCCACCCATTATTTTTTTGTCAGTAATGTAGATAAATCTCAATACATCTGCGACTACATTTACTTTATCAAATGCCTTTATGTTGTCACCGTCGTCATCTTTCATTTCATCTGCAGAGTAATAGTAAAAATAGTTGGTGAAATACAGTCCCGGAGGCGGAACAGCCCCTGACATAAAAGCTTCAGCTCCGTTCGGATATGAACCTCCTCCGCCGGCATACAACGCTGTTGAAGAAAAAAACGTTAGTAAGGATACCATAACAATTAATAGTGATAATTTTTTCATAGTCTGCCCCCGGATGATTTTAATACTGCTTAACAATATTAGCTTTAACTTAAAGCAGAGTCAATGAAAATACGTTCTGACGTCACCCCATTTTTCGCAGTGCAAATATTTTTCAATGTCATGTTGGCTAAGTATATGTAAAACAATATTTTTATATGATTTTTGGGGTGATGCCAGAAATACGTTTTATTGTCATAGTTCATTAGATAGTGAAGTGGTGAAGTAGTGAGGTTGTGAGGGAGTGAGGGCGTGAAGTGGGAGGCAGGGAAATAGAAAGTGGAAAGTAGCAATTTATTGAGTGTTAGAAGAGGTATTATGGGTAGTACTGGTAATATGGGATTATCTATGCTTTCACCTTTTAGATGAGATAATAATGTTTAATTATAATATGTCCGGGATTTTGAGATGTGGATTATTGCTAAATGATTTGGCTGTTTGTGGCGATATATTTTTTCATGGTAAAAACGCACTCACCGTCGGCGTTCTGATAATAATCTACTGAGTCCATAAACTGCTTAATTATATATAAACCTCTGCCTCTTTCATCAAAAGGGTCAGGCTTATGGATATCAGAGAGTTCGAGCCCGCCTCCTTTATCAATTACCTCTATATTTATTATTCCGTTATCCAGTTCCAACTTTATTTTTATTTGTTCATCAATACTTTTGCAGCCGTAGAAAATGGCATTGGAAGCCGCTTCTGTCAGTACGAGATTTATCTTGAAGGCAATATCCTGGGTTTCACAGCCGTTTTTTATGATGCTTTTGACAAAAAGTTCAGCCATCTCTCCCAGTGCGGAAACAAGCTTTATATTTCCGGGAACAGTAAGTTCCAAAACGGACGGTTTTGTGTACATTACATGTCCTTTTTTGCAGACTCTAAATCCGGATATATCTGGAGAATCTGTGTAAGTCCTGTGGTTTTTATTATGTCAAGTATCTTAGGGCTTAAATTGACCAGACGAAGTTCCGTTTTGTCGTTGATAGACTGCTTGTGAAGATAAACAAGGGCACTAAGGCCTGAACTGTCTATAAATTCCAGATGCTTAAAATCAACAATCGCATCCTGGGATTTTGTCAGTTCAGACATTTTTTCCTTAAATTCTCCAGAGTTGCTTGCATCGATTCTTACTGTGTCCACCTCTATTACTTTTGTTTTTCCTTCCATATAATTGTTAAGTTTCATTTTGCTTATCCTTCTTTCAAAATTCGTTTGCTATTTAATATTATACACCAAAAGGCTTGATTTTGCTATAATTCTTTAAAGTTTGTTAAACAGATCAGGGGGTTTCCGTCATATTTCAGCGGCAAATGTTGATATTTTTTGTTACAAAAGATAATATATTGGAAGGTTTGTCTGAGAATTTTTTCAGGGTTCTTTTAGCCGGCGGTTTAGTTATCTATATCACCGGCAAAGAAAAGTGGTGTAAACTTAATTCAAGTTTTGCACTTAGGTCGGTCATTGCGGCCGCCCACTTAACGCCTTAAGTAGGCGGGTGGCAATCTCAAAAAAAGAAAAAAGAGAGATTGCTTCGTCGTTAGCACTCCCTGCCCTGTTAAATGCCACAGGCAATCAGCGAAGCTGATATTTAACAGGGCGAACAAAGACTTACAATAGGCGCAAGTGCAAAACTTGAATTAATTATTTGTGTTTAAAAGGGGGCAAAATGTCGAAGATTTCCGTTGTAGGGCATAAAAACCCGGACAGTGATTCCATATGCTCGGCAATTGCATATGCGTATCTGAAAAATAAAATTGATAAAGAACACGAATATTGTGCATTCAGGTGCGGTAATATCAACAGTCAGACTAAATTTATCCTTGAAAATGCCAATATAACAGCTCCGGCTTTCATCAGTGATATATATCCCAAAGTTAAAGATGTGATGTCAAAAGATGTGGTGTCATCCCGTGCGGACTCACCGGTATTCAACGTAATGAAAAATATTGAAAATTTAAAAATCAGAATGACACCTGTTGTTGATGCCAGCAACAAAGTCAGTGGTATTGTTAGTATACTGGAAATAAACGACTATTTTATGACCAGCGACATCTTAAAAAAGCCCGTTTATACATTCAGACCTGAAAATTTTGAAAATGTGATAGACGGTTATTTCCACGCAAAAGGTGAATATGATGAATTTTCCGCCTCGATTATGGTGGGTGCCATGCCTTATGAGCGCTACGTGGAGCATATGGAAAAATTTGATTTAAGCCAGACGGTTCTGGTTGTGGGGAAAAGAAGGGATATAGTGGAATTTGCCCTCTCGAATGAAGTGCCTGCTGTTATTCTTACAGGGATAAAATCATCAGAGGATCTTGATTTTGATTTCAGCGGCTATAAAGGCTGGGTTTACATTTCTAATCTGGATACTGCAGAGACTCTGAGGAGGCTGACCCTTACGGTGCCGGCAAAATACCTCATGAGTCCGGATATCCCAGTTATCACACCCAATGATGATTTGGATGATGCAAAAGATCTTATGTTAAGGCACAACAGAAGAGGACTTATAGTGGTGGATGAGAATGAACAGCTTGCGGGGATTGTAACCCGTTCGGATGTTTTGAAAGGTCATAAACAGAAAATTATTATGGTGGATCACAATGAGATGAATCAGGCGGTGGATGGGGCGGAAACAGCAGAAATTCTTGAAGTCGTTGATCACCACAGGTTGGGGACGGTAAAAACCACAAAGCCCATTCAGTTTCTTGCTAAACCAGTGGGCAGCACCTGTTCCATTATTTACGAGCAGTTCAGAAATTATAATGTAGAGATTCCCAAAAATATCGGTTTGCTTCTTTTGTCAGGCGTTCTCTCCGATACAGTAATGCTAAAATCACCAACAACCACACTTTTTGACAAGGAGATTGTGGAAGAGCTCGCAAATTTGCTAAATGTTGATTATTCAGAATATGGTAAGAAGATGTTTTATGCCACTGACAGTTTGAAATCCAGAGAGCCTGAAGAGGTTATCAATGCAGATTTTAAAAAATACAGTGAATACGGTTTTGAATTCGGCATAGGCCAGGTGGAAGTTGTTAACCTTAATGAAATAGATGAGTTGAAAGATGATTTTTTTGATGCCCTTAAAAATGTCAGAGACAGGAAAAAGCTTGATTTTGCCATGTTACTTGTTACGGATATTGTAAATACGGACAGTGTGCTTCTTTCCACTGAGTTTTATGCGGCCAAAAGACTGGTATACAGGAAACTGGACGACTATTCTTATGATCTTCCCGGTGTGCTTTCCAGGAAAAAACAGTTGCTGCCTGAGGTTTTGAGAGTCCTTGAAGAGACCGCTAAAAAATGATGTTGATATAAATACTGAGTTCGTATATTTTTTCTGAAGATGAAAGTTTATAATAATCTGTCCGAATATAACGAAGAGTTTTCCACCGTTGTGACTGTGGGTAATTTTGACGGTGTTCACCTGGGGCATAGAAAGATTCTGGAAAAAGTCAATTCAATTGCCCGTCAATATAATTTTAAGTCTGTGGTATTTACTTTCGAACCACACCCGTTGAAATATTTTGGTGCTGATGTACCGATGATTTTAACACCTTTACAGAAACAGAAACTGCTTGATGAAACGGGGGTGGACTTTCTTTTTCAAATCGAATTTTCAGAGCAGTTTGCCAAGATGACTCCGGAAGTTTTTGTCAGAGAGATTCTGGTAAAAAAACTGAATGCCAGATTTATTATTGTCGGCTATGATTATAAATTCGGCAGAAGGCGGAAGGGTGACTTTAAACTTTTACAGTTTTTATCCCAGCATTACGGATATACACCTTTTAAAGTTGACAGGGTTGAGATCCACGGGGAAGTGGTATCAAGTACAAATATAAGAAAATTACTTCAGGAAGGGAAAATAAAGAAGGCAAATGAAATGCTGGGACATAACTTCAGTCTGGAAGGCACAGTGGTTGAGGGCAGTAAAATAGGAAGACTGCTTGGATATCCCACGGCTAATATACTTGTTAATAATGAAATACTTCCTAAATTAGGAGTATATGTTTCACGTTTGGTGCTGAATGGAGTGAAATATAACTCTGTAACCAATATCGGTATAAGACCCACACTTAATGATGAAGGTCAGGACGTTAAAGTGGAAGCATTTGTATTTGATTTTAATGAAGATTTATACGGCAAACAAGTGGAATTAGAGCTGCTGGAGTATCTTAGGCCTGAAGCCAAGCTTGACAGTTTTGAAGAGCTTAAAAATGTTATCGAAGCTGACTGCCGGGCTGCCAAAAAGATTCATGCGGAGATGAAATGAGCAGAGTTGCCTTTATAGGTTTGGGTTGTTCAAAAAATACCACCGACCTGGAATATTTAATGGGTTATCTTAGAGACAGCGGTTTGGATATTGTGAACGATATTACATCAAGTGACTACATAGTAATTAACACCTGCGGTTTTATTGAACCTGCTGTAATGGAAGCTATTGAAAATATTGTTCAAACCGGCGAAAAAAAACCCGAAGGGGCAAAAATAATTGCTGCAGGCTGTATGGTGGAGAGATTTAAAGACGAGTTTGAAGAAGAGTTTCCCGAAGTGGATTTTTATACGGGCGTTCACACATTAAAAGAGGCCGGAGATTTTATCCTTAAAGATTCAGGTTTAACTATAGACGAAAGCCGTGTATACGGTTCTGCCAGATTAATCGCCAATCACCCCTATTATGCTTACATTAAAATTGCCGACGGTTGTAACAACAGGTGCAGTTACTGTATTATCCCTTCTATCAGAGGGGAGTTAAAAAGCAGACCTGAGGAAAGTATCATAAGGGAAGCGGAAGAACTAATCAGAAGTGGTGTCAAAGAAATCATTCTTATCTCCCAGGATTCCACAAAATACGGTATTGATCTGTATGGAGAGGGCAGGCTCGTACAGTTGGTTGAAAAGATAAACGATTTAGCCGGTGATTTTTTTATCAGACTGCTATACCTCAATCCGGATGGTATTAATGAAGATGATATCAGGCGTTTTTCTGAAATAGAGAAGCTGGTTAAATATTTTGAAATACCTGTTCAGCATATCAGTGATAAAATTTTATCGAAAATGCATAGAAAATCAGACAGCAGAAAGATAAAAAATGTTTTCAGTAACATAAGGAAGGTAATGCCCGAAGCTTTTATCCGTACAACGTTTATTGTTGGTTTTCCTGGTGAGGATGAAAATGATTTTGAAGAGCTGAAAGGTTTTCTTCGGGATTTTGCACCGGAATATGCAGGTTTTTTCAGGTTTCAACCGGAAGAGGGTACGAAAGCCTTCGATATGTCTGATTATGTAGATAATGAAAAAATTGAAAGCCGAATTTTGGAGCTGGAGAGTATACAGGAGCAAAATACCGTTGAGAGACTGAAGAAAATGCAGAACAAAGAAATTCTGGCATTTGCAGAAGGTTTCAGTGAGGATATAGAGTTTATCCCTGAAGGCAGAGCAATATTTCAGACTCCTGATATAGACGGTAAAACGTTCTTTATTGACGGAAGAGCCGACAGAGGGTATGGTCCATATAAATGTAGTATTGAAAAAATTGTATATCCGGATATATACTGTAAAATAGTTTCATGACGGAGAAAATTTATGAAAAGAATTGTATTGTTACTCATTGCGAGCCTGATGGTTTTCAGCTGTGCAGGTAAAAATGCAGGAGAAATTACTGCCAATGAACTGTTTCAGCAGGGACTGAATCAGTTTTCTGAAGAAGATTATAATGATGCGGCTAAATTGTTTGAGCGTACCATAATGAAGGCGAACACACCGGAACTGGCGGCAAGTGCCCAGCTGTTTCTTGCTGATTCTTATTTTATGATGGAAGATTACGCTCAGGCGATTCCGTCTTACGAGCAGTATCTTAACATTTATGGAGGAAGCAAGGAGGAGCCGAGGGTGATTTATCGTCTGGCCACCTCTTATTACAGATTAATTCCCAGTATAGACAGAGACCAGACGAACACCAGGAAGGCTTTGAAACAGTTTGAGATTTTGGAAAAAAAATATCCTGAATTTGCTAAAGAAAAAAACACAGATAAGCTGATAAATAAACTGCGCAACAAGTTAGCAAGGAAAGAGATGTATATTGCTGATTTTTATTTTCGCATTGGTGAGGAAGAAGCGGCAGCTGCCAGACTAAAAAATATTGTGGAAAATTATAAAAATACAAAAGTGTTTCCGCGGGCAGCTTTGCGACTTAGCGAATATTTTATTGAAAAGGGAAAACATGAAACTCAGGCAGTAACTTATCTGAACAGTGTATTAAGACAGGAAAATGGTAAACAATATTTGTCAGAAGTCAGTGAAATGCTTGATAAGCTGCAAAAGGATATGGGCAGTGAATAGTTTAAGGTAACTTTGGAATGTTGGTGTTAATTATTAAAGTTTCGAACTTACACTTTTTACAAGTCTTTGTTGCGAGCAAAGTGGAGAAATCTCTGCTATAGGAAACGGTATAGCAAAAAAATACGCAAGAGCACTTAGTTTGAAGCAAAGTTTGGATGTTGGAATTAATTAAAAAAATTTTTAAAGGAAATAAAATTTAATTCATATCTCACCTGTCAACGGACGGGTAAAAAAACACAAGGGAAGAATATGAATAATTTTTACACACAATATGAAGAGGGCAAAGCTTGTTTTGATTCCGGGAAATATGACGAGGCGAGGGAGATTTTCGAAGAGTTTATAAAGCACAGAAACGATTTTGCTGATGTGTATAACTATCTGGGTTATATTTATTACATTAGTGATGACAGAGAATCCGCAATCAAAGCTTATCAAAAAGCTGTGGATTTGAACCCTTCCTACACTGAAGCCATCATGAATTTTGCAGTGGTGCTGAACGACTGCGGCAGATCTGATGAGGCTTTGAAATATATGAATCAGCTGAAAAGTGTCCAATATTATGAAGGGGTTGCTGACAGATACTGTCTTGGCAAGCTTGCCAATATGCATGCAGAAACAGCCAGAGCCTATAAAAGCCTTTTCTGGTATGAAGAGGCCATAGAGCAATATCAAAAAGCTTTGCAGTTATGCCCTGATTTCCCTGATATCAGGCTTGAATATGCCATTGCCCTGAGAGATTACGGGGATATGGAAAAAGCGGTTTACGAGTTTGACCAGGTAATTGTCAGAAAGAGCGACTATGCCGAAGCTTATATTCACCAGGGGATAGCATTTTATAAACTGGGCTTTATAGGGTTTGCTCTGGAATCATGGAAAAAAGGTTACGAAATTGACAGTAAGAACAAAATCCTGTCGACATTTTTGTATTTACTTAAAGGAGCTAGGGAGGTTAAATAGATGCTCGATTTGAAATTTATTGTAAAAAATCCGGATACAGTTAAGGAGAACCTCAGAAAGAGAGGAGAGGAAATAGATATCGATGAAATAGTGATGCTGGATGGGCAAAGACGTGAAATTATCCAGAGAGTCGAGTCTTTAAAAAAGGAGCGGAATGAGGTTTCCAAACAGATAGGTGAACTTAAACGCCGGAACGAAGATATTTCTGAAATAACAAGAAAGATGAAAAAGGTATCAAACGATATAGCTGCTTACGATAGCGAAATGAAAAGCGTTGAGACGGCTATTAAAAATAAACTTCTGCGTATTCCCAACCTGCTGTCGGAGAGAACACCTGTGGGAGCGGATGATACGGAAAATGTGGTTGATCATGAATGGGGTGAGAAACCTGATTTCGGTTTTGAAGCCAAGCCCCATTGGGAAATAGCTGAAGATTTAAATCTTGTGGATTTTACACGGGGTGCAAAAATTGCCCAGTCCCGTTTTTCTGTTTATACCGGTCTAGGGGCAAAAATGGAGAGAGCTCTGATAAATTTTATGCTGGATGAGCAGACTACAAACGGATATACCGAAGTAGTCCCCCCTTTCCTGGTGAATGCCGAAACAATGCAGGGTACCGGTCAGCTTCCCAAGTTTGAAGATGATCTTTTTAAGTGTGAAAGAGACGGACTTTATCTGATTCCTACTGCGGAAGTACCTCTGACAAATATATATGCCTCGGAAATTTTAATGGATGAGGAACTTCCCGTAAAAATGACGGCATATACTCCTTGTTTCAGAAGGGAAGCCGGTGCGCACGGTCAGGATACAAGAGGACTGATAAGGCAGCATCAATTCAATAAGGTTGAGCTGGTGAAAATTGTAAAACCTGAAGATTCGGTAAAAGAGCTTGAACTTCTTTTGTCGGATGCGGAAGGCATACTGAAAAAGCTGAACCTGCCGTACAGGGTTGTGAAACTCTGCAGCGGGGATGTAGGCTTTTCTGCAGCATTTACTTATGATATTGAGGTTTGGCTGCCGGGGCAGGAATGTTACAGAGAGATCTCCAGCTGCAGTACATTTACCGATTTTCAGGCCAGAAGAGCCGGGATTAGATATAAGTCAAAAGGGGAGAAAGGTACACATTTTCCTTATACGTTAAACGGCTCCGGACTTGCGGTGGGAAGAACATTCCTTGCAATACTTGAAAACTACCAGCAAAGCGACGGTAGTATTGTTGTCCCTGAGGCTTTAGAGCCGTACATGAACGGTATCGGGGAATTAAGATAATTTATGAGTCCCAGACTGTGTGTTGCAGGGATGCCTCTTTCAGTCGGTTTTGACAGAATCGATAAGGAACTTCAAAGTATAATTCAAAATTCAGAAATCATTATCGCCGAAGAGAAGAAAACTGCACACAGAGTGCTTGCAAGAAGCGGATGCCGCGGGAGAGATTTTTTCCTTCTGAACGAACACAGCGATTTGAAATCAAAGCTTTCTATTGTTGATAAAGTAAGCAGCGCAGGATTATCCTGCTTTTTTTCCGATCAGGGTACGCCTTGTGTTGCTGATCCGGGATATGATTTTGTTGATATGTGTTATGACCGCGGTGTAGATGTTTTTTCATTTCCCGGGCCTTCGAGTATTACAACAGCACTTTCACTCAGCGGTTTTTATGCGGAAAAGTTTTACTTTGCAGGTTTTCCCCCAAGGGAAAAATCATCAAGGAAAAAATTTTTTGACAAACTGTTTTCTGCTGAAGATACAATTGTTCTTTTTGAGCGCCCTTATGTTATGAAAAAGCTGGTTGATGAGCTTGTTGTGTCCAAAAAAAGAATTGCCGTAATTTATAATCTTGGGATGAAAGATGAGAAAGTTATAAGAGGCCGGCCAAAAGAGATTGCAAATGAGTTGAAGAATATGCCCAAGGCTCCTTTTGTAGTCATTCTGGAAGGGGTAAAATGAGCCTGAAACAGGATACTTTAAATATTTTATATGAAGCCGTGAATTCCGTAAAACCGGATAATATTTTTGAAGATATAAATTTTAACGGCGGAAATCTGAATATTTGCGGTGATTCTTATGATTTAAACGATAAGTCAAATGTTTATATCCTTGGCAGCGGCAAAGCTTCCGTTAAGATGGCTGAAAAGGTGAAAGAGATTCTGGGAACGAAAATTTCCGGCGGGCTTATTGTGTCCCATTACCATGAAAGCATTGAAGGCATTGAAGTGGCAGAGTCATCCCACCCGCTCCCCGATGAGAGCAGTCTGGAGGCCGGAAATAAGATGTTAGAGTTTGCCAAATCATGCAAAGAAGATGATTTTATTATTTATCTTCTCAGCGGCGGAACATCCTCTCTTTTGGAATATCCGGCGGAAGGTATTAGTATTTCAGATATAAATACTGCCACTGATATTTTAATGAAAGCAGGTGCTGATATTACCGAACTTAATACGATAAGAAAAAAACTGTCAAAAATCAAAGGGGGCAGGCTTGCCGCTCATTTGAAATGTGAAGGTGTTGTTCTTGTTTTATCTGATGTGGTGGGTGATGATCTGAATTATATCGGTTCCGCTCCCTTGTATTACGATTCATCATCTGAAATTTCCTCTGATATAATTTTTGATAAATACACTCTTTATGATAAATTGCCAAAAAATGTGATTGAAAGGTTGAAATCTGAAAAAGATACAGAAAGCAGAAGATCATTAAAACATTATATTCTGGGCAATAATAACAGGGCTCTTTTGAAGGCTGCGCAAAAAGCCGAAGATTTGGGATATAAACCTGTAATTCTTACTTCTCTGTTGCAGGGGGAGGCCTCTGCAGCGGCAGGTTTTATTGTTTCTCTTCTCAAGTATCACAGTACTCATGAATTTTTATCTAAGCCCCTTTGTTTTATTGCAGGCGGTGAAACGACGGTGACGGTTAAAGGTGATGGTAAAGGCGGCAGAAATCAGGAGCTGGCACTGGCTGGTTTGTTAGAAATGAGCGATTTGGGGAATATTTCCCTTGGTTGTATCGGAACAGACGGAATTGACGGCAATTCCGATGCTGCGGGAGCTGTCGTAACGCCGAACCTGCTTGATGATGTTAGTGTTGACGAGTTAAAAAGTTATCTTAGAGAGAATGATTCCAACACTATTTTGGCAAAATTAGATGCTCTTATAAAAACGGGGAATACCGGAACCAATGTATGTGACGTTTATATAGGACTGGTGGGCTGATATGTCTAAATATCTCGTTTATGTGCTTCTTGTCGTAGGAGGGACATTTGTATCCCTTCAGGCTTCCATTAATGCCAGACTGGCCAAATATGTGGGTTTTGTGGAGAGTGCTTTTATCTCATTCACCGTTGGCACAATGGTTCTTGCAGCTGCAGTACTGCTTAAAAACGGAAACGGCTTAAAGCACATTTTTGAAGTACCCCCCGTATTTTTAACCGGCGGTATGCTTGGGGCCTGTTTTGTTTTTATTATTACCTATTCAGTTCATGTTACAGGTGTAGCTTCGGCACTTGCCACGGCTATAGGTGTTCAGCTTTTGGTCGGGCTTCTTATTGACAAATATAATCCGATGAATGTCATAAAGCTGAATGTTCACTGGTACAATGTTCTCGGCGTACTTTTCATTATTCTCGGCATAATACTGGTAACAAGAGGCAGATAAACTTGACTAAATTGCTGTGTTAATATATATATGCATATATGAGAATTAAATAACCAAAGAGGGAAGAATATGGACAAAATGTGGTTAGAAGATTATTCTGAGAAGCTTAAAGCTATCGGACATCCGGTGAGATTGAAGATTATTCTCGGTTTAATGGAAAATGAATGTAATGTAACAAAAATCTGCAATGGTCTTCAGGTACCCCAGGCTACTACAAGTCAGCATTTGAGTATTTTGAAAAATAAAGGAATCATCGAAGGCAGACGTGAAGGAACAACTGTATGCTACAAAGTGGTCGATGAGGCAGTGGCTGAAATGTTGAAAAAACTTACGGAAGTTTGCAATGTGGAAGTTGATTGCACTTGATTTGAGATGAGAGAAGTTGCGGCTCTATTTAAATCGTTGGGTGACGAGAACAGACTGAGAATTTTTATGATGCTGGCCGAAAGGCCGATGTGTGTATGCGAAATTAACGCAGTTCTTAATGTTGCTTTATCCACTATTTCCGCTCATCTTAAAAATCTCAAATACGCCAGGCTAATTGAGGATTCCAAGGAAGGCAGGTGGGTTGTTTACCGCTTGGCCGAAAACGATTTTGCCTTAAGTATTCTCAACCTTTTAAAATCTAAACTTGCTGATGATGAAGTTTTCAGAAATGATACCGAAAAAGTGAAAAAAATCAGCAGAGAAGATCTCGTCTGTTGACACAGACCCCTCTGAGAGAGATCCTGTAAACGCGAAATTGCGTACTTATCCAGTATAAGGCTTAGCTCAAGTCAGGAAGTTCGGCAATAATAACGTTCAAGATTCAACGTTAAAAGTGAAAGTAAATAGTTATTTATTATTATTCGTAGTTATTTACTGCGAAAAGAGCATGTCCGCTTAAATAACCAATGTTCACGAAGGTGCTTAAATTACTGCTTAGCACTTAACACTTAATATTAATATCCTATTCAGCTGCTCAACCAATATAATAATAAGCCACCTAACAAATTACGACTTCTCCTCTTCACAGTTTCACTAATGCGGTGTCATTGCAAGGAGTCCGCTCGTTAGCAGTCGATGTGGTAATCTCAAATGAGAAATTGCTTCGTCGTTAGCACTCGCTGCCCTGTTAAATGCCACAGGCAATCAGCGAAGCTGATATTTAACAGGGTGAACAATGACGAAGTATGATTTATAATTTTATAATGTTGTATGCGCGGCTGGCTCCTTTGCCTTTACCTATTTCCCTACTCCCCATCTCCCCATTTCACTATCTCCCTACTTTTTTATTTCACTCATTACCCATCACGCGTCACGCATCACGGCTCTTACCATTACGGCTTACACCTCTTGCCACCCATTTATCAAACTCCATCAAAATCAACAGTCCTGTAGCAATAAGCAGCAATACAATCCAGGTGTTTATACCCACAGGCTGCACATCAAGAACTTCCTGCATTACAGGAATATGCATACTTGCAATATGTACCAATTGAGCAAAGAGTACCATCGGTACCAAAAATTTATTTTCAAAAAGCTTGATTTTCCAAATCTGAAGCGTTTCAGATCTGCTGTTAAATACATGAACATTTTCAAAAAGCACCATAAGAAGAAGAGCATAATTTCTTGACTCAAAAACAGAATATCCGCTGGAATAAAAGAAATAAAACGCCCCGAATGCTACCAGTCCCATATACAATCCAGACATCAAAACCCTTCTGATCATAATTGAATCAAAAATTCCTTCATCAGGTGAGCGGGGTTTACGCTTAAGAACGCCCGGCTCACCTTTTTCAAGGGCAAGTGCAACGTCCTGCACTCCGTTGGTTACCAGATTAAGCCATAGTATTTGAAGCGGGGTAAGGGACATTGGGGTATTAAACACAACGGAAAATGTAACCAGTATTATCTCAGCAGCACCCGTTGATATAAGAAGAAAAATAATCTTTCTTATATTATCATACGCTATTCTGCCCTCTTCTATTCCGTTTACAATGGACTGAAAATGATCATCCGTAATAACAACATCCGATGACTCCCTGGCCACATCAGTCCCGCTTTTGCCCATACTGACACCGACATTGGCATATTTCAGAGCAGGGGCATCGTTTACGCCGTCTCCGGTTACGGCAATGAAATGTCCGGCATCTTCAAATATTGATACAAGCTCTTTCTTCTGCTCCGGACTTATCCTGGCAAAAACGTTTTTATTTAAAACTATGCGTTTTTTCTCTTCGAAATCCTCTATTTTGGCTAAATCATAACCGTTAATTACTTCATTAAAATCTGAAACAACCCCCAGTTCTTCTGCAATAGTATAGGCAGTAGCCGGATGATCCCCTGTAATCATAATAACCTTGATTCCTGCCTTAAAAGCGTCCTGTATGGCTTCTTTCACTCCTTCTCTCAGCGGATCAATTATTGCAACAAACCCCAGAAATGTCATTTTCTCCAGGTCTACACCATTCGTTGAGCTTTTTTTGCAGGCAAATGCAATCGTCCTGTACCCTTTAGCAGCCCACGAATCCACTTCAAGAATAATACTTGTTTTGTCCTCATTATTCAAAGAACAAAATTCAAGAATATTTTCTGCAGACCCTTTGGCAAAATGGTATATTTCTTTATCAATTTCCGTAGATGCTGCAGCAAAACCGTTAACAGGCTCATAAGGTATTTCATCAATTTTCCTGCACCCGTAAAGCTTTTGAAGAAATTTCTCATCATTTTCCCTGATAAACTTCAGCAAAGCCACATCCACCTGATCACCAAAAAACTCCCATCCGTCATTAATGACTGCGGAAGCTTCATTGCAGAAATAAAAGGCCTGTTTTGCCTGAATCGGAATTTCATCCCAATTAAGATTTTCACCCCGGGGATTAATAAAATGTTTGACGGTAAGCTCATTTTTCGTCAATGTCCCGGTTTTATCGCTTGCTATCAGTGTACATGAGCCCAGGCTTTCTATAGAAGCCAGTTTGCGGATAATAACATTGCGCTTGCTCATAGCAATACCGCCCGCCGTCAAAGCTATTGAGATGGCAACAGGAAGTCCTTCAGGAATAGCTGCTACTGCAAGAGCCACGGAAAAGAAAAACAGATCGGTCAGCCCCATACCACGCATCATACCGATAACAGCGAAAAGAAGAACCACACCCAGAATAATATACACAAGATGAAGCGAGAATTTTTCCATCCGGGTAATCAACGGTGATTTACCGCTTTCCGAAGATGCCAGCAGGGCGGCAATCTTACCAACTTCCGTGTTTTCGCCTATATCACTGACAACGCCTGTGGCTCTTCCCGCAGCCACATAAGAGCCGGCAAAAAGCATATTTTTCCTGTCGGCAACAGGAATGGATTCATCATGGTAAACAGCTTCAGGGTCTTTTTCCACTTCGACACTTTCACCGGTAAGCAGCGATTCATCAACTTTCAGCTTCCTTTCCTCAATCAGTCTGATATCAGCGGGAACCTTGGAGCCCGACTCCAAAAAGACAATATCACCCAGCGTTATGTTTTCGCTTTCAACGGTAATCTTACTCCCGTCTCTTAACACCTGACAGACTGTCTTCACTTTGTCTTTAAGAGCAGTGGATTTTTTCCAGGCACTGAACTCCTGAAACGTGCCGATCAGGGCATTTATCATTAGTACGGCAAATATAAAAACCGCATCGGTCATATGGCCTATCACAATACTGACAACGGCGGCCAGAAGTAGAACATAAATCAACGGGCTTTTAAACTGGGTGAGGAATATTTTTAGGATATTTACCCTTTTCTCTTCAGGCAGTTTGTTCAACCCGTATCTTTTCAATCTTTTCTCAGCTTCTGAGGAAATAAGCCCTTTAACTGAAGAATTCAGTCTTTTTAAAGTATCTTCTTTAGAAAGCAAAAATGCCTTCATCCCGTCTCCTTGAATAATATCTTACTTAAATTTCCCACCTGCACTGATTACACGCCAGTGGGAAACTTGTATTCTTATTCAAATTATAACAGATTGTTAAAAATGAATCATTTCTTTTAATAAGGAAAATGTTAAATAAAAACCACGGTCAGCCCTGAGGCGAAAATTATTTCAGATGGTTACTAAAAGGTTTTGATAGATAATGCAGAAACTTTAGAAATAGTGCATATGGTAAAAAACAATAGTTGCACTCTGGGAAACATTGAGAGAATCAATTTTGCCGTACATGGGAATGTAAAATCTTTCATCAGCCCTTTTTAAAACATTAGGCCTTATCCCTTTGCCTTCTGAGCCTAATATTACAACGGATTTTTCAGCAAAGCTCACATTCTTTAATGCAAGGGAAGCATTAACATCAGCAGCATATACAAAAAAATTTTCTTTTTTAAGTCTTTCCAAAAACCGGGCAATATTAACAGCCATATATAAATTTACATGGAAGATGCTGCCTGCACTTGCTTTAACCACCGCCGGAGTAATGTTCACCTGGTTATTTTTTGCGACAACAAAATGATTTATTCCAAAACAGTGACCTGAACGTATAATAGCGCCGAAATTCTGAGGATCCTGTATATGATCCAGAACTGCTATTTTAAGTGAAGAGAGGTCGGTATCTATCTCATACTCATCTTTAAATTTCAGGTTTGATTCAAAAGCCACCCCTTGTGCTTCAAGACCGAATTTTTCATTGAATTCAGCGTTTTTTAAAACATCAAAAGTAATTTTGTTTTTTATCAGAATGTTTTTATACTCATCAGTTTCCTTTATATATGCTTTACGTATATTGCCCGTTTTCAAAGCTTCCAAAAAAGGATTCTTGCCGTAAACAATCACATTCCGCTCCCTTTATATTCTGATTGCATATTCAGCTGAATTACTCTAATATCACCTGCTATGGAATTTGTAAACAACATAAAAAACGGCCTGAGAAACGGTCTGAAAATAAGTACAAAGATTATTGTTTACATGCTGCCCTTTTACGTTATCGTGGATGTTCTGGAGCAGAGCGGCTATTTGAGTAAAATCAGTCTTGTTTTCAAACCGGTAATGGGAGTCCTGGGTTTGCCGAGTGAAGCTGCAGTTGCAATTATATCCGGAATGCTGCTTAACCTGTATCCGGCAATTGCCGCCATGGCTCCGCTTTCACTCTCTGTAAAAGAAATCACAATAATAGGACTATTTCTCGGAATCGCGCACAATCTTGTTATAGAGACGATAATTCTCAGCCGCTCAGGTGTTAAAGCTTATTCCGTAGTAATCCTTAGAATTGCGACAGCCTGTGTAGCCGCCATGGGAGTAAATATTTTATGGACTTAAATATAACACAATCGGTAATTGAAGCGTGCCTTTTAAGTCTTAAAATATTTATAATTATTACACTGCTTTTAATCGTATACGAGTTTTATGAAAATTCTCGCTTTTACAATTGGACTAAGAAACTTTTAGACAGACCTATGCAGACTATCGGAATATCATCCAATGCTTCAATTACTATGGTGGTGGGGATTGTTCTGGGGATTGCCTACGGTGCCGGAATTCTTCTGAAAAATGTGCAGGAAAGGAAGATGAACAGCAAAGATATCGCTCTGACATCATATTTTCTTGCCGTATGTCACGCCGTTTTTGAAGATACACTTCTTTTTGTCGCTGTGGGAGCAAACGGTTTTATTATCATCGGCGTGCGTATTCTTCTGGCAGTCATATTAATATCAATTTTAAACAAATATATTTTCAGGACGATGGCTGGAGATAGTGAACTGGGGAGATAGAGAGATTGTGAGATGGGGAAGGTGGTGTATTAGTGTACCGGTTATTGGTTGAGTGGGCAGACATTAAATGTTGAACCCATATCTTTCCCACATCCATCTTAATCAATATTGAAAACCTGCCATCCAGAGGGGCAGTCTGTTGCCCAACGGAATGTCTAAATCATCAGATACGATATACTCAGCATTTTTTCGTTTTTTATTTCTGCCGCCGATTTCAAATTTTTTATTATTTACAATATAATCACACTCTTTTTCATCATCACTTGCGTATAACTCGTACAATTCCTTCATCGACAACACAAAAAAGGCCTCTCTTACATTTCCGATATCTCCTCTGAAACAATGGTAACAAGAAGGGTCAGATAAAAATATTTTTGACCCTTTTGAATAGTTGTGTTTATTTTTTTTCCGCACAATGTTAATCAGCTCCGAATGTTCCATAACATATAGAATATCATATAATTTTTCTTTACCTATTCCCCATTCACTGCACATTCCTGAAACATTTATAGTAGGTACAGGTGAAATCAAAAGATGTCCGATAATAGCATTCATTAACCTCAAATGGCTGTCCTGGATAGATTTAACATAAAAAGGTATGTCACTATAGAGAGATTTTCCAATCAGATTTTTTAATCTGGAACAGTATTCACCCTCAAAAAAAATAGGTCTTATTCCAAAATCGAGATAATCATTAAACAATTTTAAAATATTGAGTTCGCTTATATCTGATAAAAATGATTTTTGAAAATTAAAAATATCAATTTTTTCTGTTAACCTACCTGTAACTAAGTACACATATTCACGAAACGAAAGCATGGGAATCCGGTACTGCACAAATCTTCTGGATAAATCAGCGACAGATTTTTTCAGCATAAGATTGCTGCTATCACTGATCCATATATATTTATCAGGGTAATCATCAAAGAGAGCTTTTACATTCAAGCTCCAGCTGTTTGAATGGTGAATCTCGTCAATAACGATACCTTCATAACCTTTCTTAAATATTTCCTGCACAAAATCGTACAGAGGGAGGGATGAAATCAGAGGATTATCCGCACTGAAATACAGGAAATTTTTGTTCCGAATTTTATCAAGAAGAAATGTAGTTTTTCCCACTCCCCGTTGACCGTAAACAAGAGCCCCCCTTGTATTATCAATATTTAGCTTTTCATAGAATGGTCGTTTTTTGTCAGGAAGACTTAACTTTAATCTCTCGAATGTCAGTTCGCAATTTTCCAACACCCTATTATGGACTTTCCACCTTTTTCTACACAAAAAGTTAAGCACATTGCTCCATTTCTTTATAATATAGTTCCAGTTTCTCTCTCGGAGTATTGTATTCAATAGCTGAATGAGTCCTTTTTGAGTTATAATAACACTCAATATACTCAAAAATACTCATCCTCGCTTCCTTGCGAGTGTTGTATTTACCTTCCTGATATATTAACTCGCTCTTCAGTGTCTTGAAAAAACTCTCAGCAACTGCATTGTCATAACAA
>NZ_JAXKVW010000018.1 GCF_036172515.1 Flexistipes sp. | reverse complement strand
ATTAAAAGCCTGGAAATTTTAATTTAATGCTGGCTCTCCTTCTGGAATTGACTGGCTCTCAGTTCCGGAAGGGTGGCTCAGTTCATAACGGACACCTGGCTCTATCAAGCCGGAATATGCAGCTGTAATAACGGGAAGAAGGCGGGTTGGTAAAACCAGACTGATTCAAAAATTCGTGGAAGATAAAAATGCTATTTATTTTGTTGTTTCAAGGAAGGATGAGCATCTTTTGTGTGAAGAGTTTGTCGATATTGTTCAAAAACAAACGAATGTAAAATTTTTCGGAAGAAGGAAATGGGGACAGGTAAATAATACTTGACATGGTAGCAATAAGTGCTAAGATTTAAGTGATGGCTTTAGAAAACGTGAGCGTGAATGTGGAAGTAAATGACGGTTGATTGAGTTGGGACGATAGGAAAGGTAGTTAAATGGAAAGAAATACAAGTAAGAAGAAAATATATTGGTATGGTTGAAGCATTTGAGGAGTTGATATGGCAAGGACAAAACGGTTCAAAATTAACGGTGATATTGGATATTATCATGTGATTTCCCGGACAGTGGGCGGAGAGTTTTTATTAGGTGATGTTGAAAAAGAAAAGCTTTTGTCTGTGATAAAACAGTTCAGTTCTCTGTATTTTGTAAGTGTCATTGGCTATTGTATAATGGACAACCACTTTCATCTTCTCGTAAAAACTTCATCAGTGGAAGATATCGATAATGAAGAACTTAAAGAACGATTATCCCGCCACAATAAAAATATACCGGATGAAATCACGGAATCTGAAATAATAAAATATAAAGAGAAGCTGACTGACATATCTGAGTATGTAAAATCGATAAAAATGACGTTTTCCAGATGGTACAACAAAAAGAACAACCGAAAGGGTTATTTCTGGGGAGACAGATTTAAGAGTGTACTGGTGGAAAGCGGGGAAAGTCTTTTGAATATGCTTGCCTACATTGATTTAAACCCTGTGCGTGCAAAGATTTGCAGAAAACCTGAAGAATACAGATGGTGCAGTTTTTCCCATGGGCTAGCGAAACCTTCCGATGATTTATTAAGTTTTGAAGGTACAGAGACTGATAGTTTTAATGATTATGTGTCGTTTGTTTATGGAGTAGGCAAACTTAAGAAAAAGACAGAGAAGGGTAAAGAGAAAGGTAGAATAAGTGATGAAGCAGATGCGGCGGTAAATATCTGGCATCACAAGGTGAGATATTTCACAGATACGCTTGTGATAGGCTCCAAAGGTTTTATAGAATATGCATATAAAACGTTTGATGATAAAATAAGCAAGAAGGAACGTAAGGCACACAAAGTCCCTATAGATTTGCCATATCAACTTTATTCGATACAACGATTGAATTCTGTTTAATATTGGGAAATTCGAAAGAAAAAATCAAATGAAGTTAGTTAAGCAATACTGCTGCTGTTTTAAAACTTATGAATCCACACCCACACTTCGTAAGTGTGAGAATGGTTACTTTGGAAAATGCCTTGATATTTTTGCTTTATTACTGTAACATATATTACAGTAACAAACATTACGGAGATGGATTGTGCGGTTTTATGGTAGAAAATCAGAGCTATCAGACTTAAATAATTCATACAGACTATCTGCTGTAAATTCCCAAATGGCTGTAATAACAGGAAGAAGGCGGGTTGGTAAAACCAGACTGATTCAAAAATTCGTGGAAGATAAAAGTGCTATTTATTTTGTTGTTTCAAGGAAAGATGAGCATCTTTTGTGTGAGGAGTTTGTCGATATTGTTCAAAAACAAACGAATGTAAAATTTTTCGGAAAAATAGAAAGGTTTCATGATTTTTTTGAATTTCTGCTGGAGAATTTTAAGGATAAAAACTTTGTAATAGTTTTTGATGAAATTCAGGAATTCAAATACATAAATCCATCTGTGTATAGTGAAATTCAAAAACTTTGGGATATGTACAAAGATTCTGCATCATTGCAACTGATTTTTTCCGGCTCCGTTTATTCTATGATGAAAGATATTTTTGAAAATTCCAAAGAGCCACTGTTTGGCAGAGCATCTTTAAAAATTAATCTAACCCCTTTTGACATAAAAACACTTAAGGATATTTATTCGAGCAATGTAGATAAAACTGATAACTTTGATTTTTTTGCCTTTTACGCTATTACCGGCGGTGTTCCTAAGTACGTTGAATATTTTGTTGACAGGAAAATATTTAGTTTTGATGCAATTATCAATGAAATTTTCCGGGAGAACTCTTTTTTCGTTGAAGAAGGTAAAACCACTTTAATAGAAGAATTTGGAAAAGAGTATACTACTTATTTCTCCATACTGTCTTTGATAGCTTCATCTAAAACCAGCCGCAGTGAAATAGAGAGTATTCTGGAAAAAGATGTGGGCGGTTTTCTACAGCGCCTTGAGAAAGATTTTTGTATTATTAAAAAGATAAAGCCGGTTTTTAGCAAACCTAACAGCAGAGTTCAAAAGTATGCAATTGAAGATAATTTTTTGAGCTTTTGGTTTCGCTTTATCTACAAATACAACAGTGCAGTGGAAATAGGTAATTATGAATACTTAAAAGATGTTGTCAGACGTGACTTTAATTCGTATGCAGGTAAAATTTTGGAGAAATATTTCAGAGCCAAGCTGACTATGGAAAGAAACTTTAATATCATCGGAAATTATTGGGAAAAAGGAAATAAAAACGAGATTGATATTGTTGGAGTCAATGATTATGAGAAGCTGCTTTTTTTTGCAGAAGTTAAGCTGGACTCAAAGAAAGCTTCTTTGGATGAATTAAAAGAAAAATCACAAAAAATTATCAGAAAATTCAATGATTATAAAGTGGAGTATCGTATTTATTCACTGCATGATTTATAACATCCATCCAAATATGAAGAAATAGTTGAAGGGAAAAATGGAGGCAGGTAAATTATTTCCTATAAATCAATTTATTTGATTTTAGCCTGTTTAAATACCAGAGTGTAATACCATCACTTACACTTACGAAGTGTAAGGTAATACTGGCTAACCGGCAATTTTTTGGGCAAAGTCAATGCTCTGCTGTTTAATATCTTTGCCAAGAGCTTCGGGAGTGGTGCAGCGACCGATATACAATTCACCTGCGCTGATAGATTTGTGAGGTTTTTGCATACGCCTGAACGCATCAATCATTCCTTCGGCATTGTTTTCATAAGGCCCTGCTCCGGTTACCAAAAGAGCTGTACTTTTTCCTTCTAACAAAGAGATATGACCAGGCTGGTGATAATTGGCATACAAACTGTAAGTTCTGTCAATTACATTTTTTATTTGCGCCGAAAAACCCCAAAAATATATTGGGGATGCATAAACCACCAAGTCGGAATCAAGCATTTTCTCTAAAATAGGAATTACATCATCATTTTGAACACAGCCTATCTCACTACTCTTTTCCTTACATTTTTTACATGCAAGACATCCATTCAGATTTTTTGAACTCAAATAAATATTGTCAACACTGTGCCCCAAAGATTCCAGTTCACTCTGAACCCAAGCCAGCACTTTTGCTGTGTTTCCATTTTTTCTGGCACTGCCCTGTAACGCTGCGATTTTCATACTAACCTTCTTTGTCGCTATTTTTCTTAGCAATTAAATATCACTTACTATCTTAAGGGTCAAGCTTGAAACAAGTTGTGGAATTTTTTACTGTTTTCCCGTGATTTTGGATACATTTTTTCGGGGCAAATATCAATAAAGAGAAAGAAAAACAGGAAATCCCGATATCTGCAAGAAAAGATTGTAATAAGACGTTGGGAGAAATTCACACCTGATATTAGCTCCCCTTCCGGAATCAATTGGCTCTCAGTTTCGGAAGGGTGGCTCAATCCATAATGGACACCTGGCTCTCTTGAACCGAAATATTCAATAATCGGCGGCGCTGTTGAATTTTTACTTTACCTATAAGGAATTGAAACCAGATAATACAAGGATTTCCGTTCACTTTATCTCCACTTCTCTCAATGCAGTTCAGCTTTTTTATCTGGACAATTCCCGCAGTTCTATGCCCAAGCCATCCGGATCCCGGATTTCCGCTCTTTTTGTTTTTCCCATATCAACCGGGCCCCAAGTAATTTCAATTCCCTGATTTTGCAGATAGTTTACCGCCTCGTCCATGTCGTCCACTTCCAAAGCCATCATCCTGTATCCCACCTGCCATTTACTAGCAGAAGGATCGTCCGGATCTTCCACAGATAAAAGCTCCAACATGGTATCTGAAAGTTTCAAATAAATGATCTCTTGCAGGGGCGGTACATTTACCGACTGTCTGAGCCAAGTTTCAAAGCCCAGTATCCCTTGATAAAATTGCAGTGTACGCTCCATATTAGAGGGTACAATTTCCACATGGTCAATCCTGCGAAACAACATATAAATTCTCCTTATATTAGTTTTGCCGCAAAGTGCGAGAAAAACTGATTAATCAAGCTTGAACTTTCACATCAGGAGTAAAAATCAAAAAGCATTTACCAAAAATTTGTCAAAAGCCAAAAAAAATCAACCGGAGTTATTAGTTTTCTGAGTGATAAAAATTGTTTTTTTTGGCTTGCTAAACAACTCCTCAAACTACCTTATAAGTAAAGTATTTAAGGATAGTCAGAGTGTCAATGCAAAATCTTGAAGAGACAAAAAGGGACATGCAAATTATGATTGAACAATTAAAGGAGAATGGGTAGAGAGTGAGGACAGGTAAATAATGCTTGATTCCCTACCTTTTGGGGAAACTCTCCAACTCTAATTTGAGCCTGCACTGAAAAGGTTAATAATATTAAAAATAAAAAACTTAAGATTAAACCAGCAGATTTCTTCATAACTACTCCCTTTTTGCGGTCTCACATTTTACAACCAATTATAACAGATACATGTTTTAATATTCAAAAATATTATTGGTGAAAAAAGGTGACAAGTAAATTATACTTTAAAATTCCCAACTGGCTGTAGTAACAGAAAAAAGGCTGATTGGTAAAACCAGGCTGGTTCGAAAATTTATGGATAAATGGGAACAGAAAAACAATACATACCTTATAATGATTTGTAACAAAGCATTATTCATTCTGGTGGTTAGTGCTATTGTTCATAAAAAGTATGCCGGAAGCTATTTTTCAAACTTCCGGCATAAAATAAATTCACTTATTTACTTTCCAAACTTTATAAACCTTACCGACAAGATCCGGACCTGGCTTTAGCGTAGCTTCTCCCGGATTCCAGCCTGCAGGACAAGCTTCTGCACCTTTGCTCTCTCTAACTTTCTGAAAGGCATGAATCTGCCTTATTGTTTCATCTATTTTTCTACCCACCGGTGGAGTAAGAACTTCCATAGCCTGAATTACCCCATCAGGATCAATGATGAATCTTCCTCTCACATCCACACCTGCTTCCTCATCATAAACGCCATAAATGCGTCCCAAGTGACCACCAGCGTCAGAAATCATAGGAAATGGGATATCACCTTCTATCATATGTGATAACTCTTCCTCATCCCAAATTTTGTGAACAAAAATACTGTCTACACTAGCTGTCAGAACTTCAACCCCCAGCTTTTGTAATTCATCAAATTTGTCTGCAACTGCAGACAGTTCTGTCGGTCAGACAAAAGTAAAATCTCCCGGATAAAAGCAAAGGAGAAGCCACTTTCCTGCATAATCACTCAATTTTACTGTATCAAACTTGCCTTTAAAATAAACAGGAGCTTCAAAATCCGGAGCTTTTTTACCAACTCTTACTGTTTCCATAACATTTTCCTCCTTCTGGACAGTTTCCCTATTCTCTTCCTTGTCGCTGTTTCCAAAAACTTTTCCGATAGGTCTTGCACAACCTTCTGGTATTTTGGACATAAAATTCACCTCCTATAACCAATGTTAGCATATGCCAAAAATATTTCAACAGAAAGAATAAAGTAATAGATAAAGAATTTATTTACTTTATTATTATAAGAAGAAAAAACAAATCCCTTGCATAATCTTCCGAACTTTCTTAGAATCCGCCTCTATTTTTGAAAATAATTATTAATTTTAAAGGTTGTTGTCATGAATGAATCAAATGTTATGAAGTCCGAAATTAACAGACGAAGGACTTTTGCTATTATATCCCACCCGGATGCCGGAAAAACCACATTAACGGAAAAGTTACTGTTGTATGGTGGAGCGCTGGATTTGGCAGGCTCAGTGACAGCCAAGAAAAAACAGAGGGAAACGTCTTCTGACTGGATGGAATTGGAAAAAAAGCGTGGAATCTCAGTTTCTTCAACAGTTTTGCAGTTTGAATATAACGGATATCGCTTCAATCTGCTGGATACACCGGGTCACAAAGATTTTTCAGAGGATACTTACCGTGTGCTGATGGCAGTGGATGCGGTGGTCATGGTTATTGACGCAGGTAAAGGTATTGAATCTCAAACGTTAAAGCTTTTTGAGGTTTGCCGTCAGCGCGGTGTCCCAATTTTTACTTTTATGAACAAAATGGACCGGCCGGCAAAATCACCCCTGGAGTTGATTGATCAACTGGAAAGTGTATTAAATATTCATGCATATCCTATAAACTGGCCTTTGGAAAGCGGGCCCTTTTTCAAAGGTGTATATGACCGTTTGAAAAGCGAGGTACATCTGTTTGAGAAGACTCCGGGAGGGGCATACAGGGCGCCGGTATCTGTCAGAGATCTTACTGATAAGCAGGTTAAGGATGTGATTTCTGAAGATGCATATTCTGAAATTCTGGAAGAGCTGGAAATGCTGGATATTGCCCATGAAAAATTCGACCTTGAAGCAGTTCACGAAGGGCAGATGACGCCGGTGTTTTTCGGCAGTGCCACAAATAATTTTGGTATAGAGCTGTTGTTGGAAAGATTTTTGGAATTCTCCCAACCTCCTGCTCCCCGAAAAGCCGGTGGTGAAACTGTCCCGCTGGAAGGCCCGTTCTTTTCCGGTTTTGTATTTAAAATTCAAACCAACATGAACCCCAAACACCGGGATAGAATGGTATTTATCAGGGTTTGTTCCGGAAAATTTGAAAGGGATATGATGGTAACAAATAGCCGGACAGAAAGAAATGTCCGCCTTTCCAACACACATAATCTTTTTGGACAGCAAAGAGAGACGCTGGATGAAGCATATGCCGGTGATGTTATCAGCTGTATAACAAATGCTGATTTGCGTATCGGTGACACCTTAAGCACAAAAAAGGGTTTGGCATTTAATGAAATACCACGGTTTGCTCCGGAATGTTTCGCTTATCTTGTTAATCATTCCCCTTCTGCTCAAAAAGCATTTCGTAAAGGGCTGGATCATCTCCTGGCTGAGGATATTGTACAGTCTTTCTGGCCGGCGCAGGAACAAAGTCCGATTCCGTTGCTGGGAGCAGTTGGAACACTTCAATTTGACGTTTTACAGTACCGGATGAAAAATGAATACGGAGTGGAAACAACGCTTGATGTAAAACCGTGGACAGCTCTACGCTGGGTGGATCCTTCTGTCTCAGAAGAAACAGTGAAAAAAGTGATCTCCTATGATTCAGCTTATGGAGAGGATGACTGCGGACGAATGGTAATACTATTCAGAAACAACTGGTCACTGCAGTATTTTGCAGAAAAAAACAAAGACATCATTTTGCACAGCTCACCTGCAGCATTGCCTGAATAGTTTTTTGAGCCAGTGGGTGTAATTTTGAAGGGAAAAACTGAAAAATTGTAAAAATTACGGGGCAGAGAATACAGATGCTCCACCCCAAGACCTTTGAATAACTCAGGAAGCGCGGCTTTAGCCGGGCAAGCGTTCTTTTGAAATTCAGTATTCACAGGCCTGCGGGACTAAAGTAATGTATCCCACTAGCATCGGTCGAAGACCGATAAATTTGTGATACACAATATATTTACCAGCCTCCGGCTGGTGCTACCCACTTCCTAAAACATGGAAAAACAAATTATTCAAAGGTCTTACCCCGCAAAACTGTTAAGTATCTATACCTGTTGAAGCAAGGTCGGCCAAAGGCTCTGCATATGTTGGGTGGGCAAACATAGTAGCAGCTATATCTTTAACATTAAGCCTGTTCTGAACAGCCGTCACCATCTGATGGATGTTTTCTGTGGCATGCTTCCCATAAAAAGTTGCACCTGCTACAGTATCAGAATCTTTATAAACAAAAATTTTCATTACCCCCACTTCAGATCTTTCAACCACAGGTCTTCCTTTCATTATACCAGGCACATAGAGCTCTTTTACATGTTCATCCTCTTTTACTATTCCCGTTGAGCCGATTTCAGGATCAGTAAAAACAACACGCGGAACAGCCCTCTCATCCAGTTTTTCACTGCGGGGATTTAAAATATTGTTAGCAGCCACCCTTCCCTCATAACTAGCAGAGTGTGCATACATGTTACCGCCTATAACATCGCCCACAGCATAAATGTTTTCACAGGTAGTCCTCAAATATTCATCCACTACTATGAAGTTTTTGTCTGTTTGAATGCCGGCTGCATCCAGATTCACTTCTGCAGTAAGAGGTATTCTTCCCGTGCTGATTAATACTTTGTCAAATTTTTCCACAAGCTCAGCATCTTTATACTTGGCTTTAACAATTCCATCTTCCACATCCAAAGATTCCAACATAGTCCCGGTTTCCACGCTCACGCCTTTACTTTTAAGATTTTCCTTCAGTGCATCTGTAACATCTTTGTCTTCACAGGGTAGTAAGCTGTCCATCGCCTCAACGATTTTTATCTTTGTACCGAAACTGCTGTAAAGGGTTGCAAACTCACATCCAATAGCTCCGCCACCGATAACTAACATTCTCTCCGGGAGATCGGTATTCAGCAGTAGCTGATCACTATTTAAAATATATGTGCCGTCAAAATCGGCAAAAGGAAGCCGTGCAGAGGTGGAACCTGTGGCAATAATAATATAATCTGCTTCTAAGGTTTCCGTTTCTCCATTGCCTCTATCCACAAATACTTCTTTTTCGCTTTTCAAACTGCCTTTACCAAATGAAAAATCAAGTCCTGAGCCATCCATCATACTGCCCATGCCTTCAGAAAGCATATTGACTGTCTCATAAACGGAAGATTTAATCTTATTCAAATCAATATCACCCGGTTTAATATCAAGACCGAACTCACCGGCTGTATGGGCATTCCTATAAATTGCAGCAGTTTTTAAGTACCCTTTTGTGGGCATACATCCACTATTAAGACATACACCTCCGAAATGCTGTCTGCTGAGAGCCACCACACATACAGATTTTCCCTGTGCTTTCAGATTAAGCGCAGCCTCAAGTCCTCCGGGACCGGAGCCTATTACCACAACATCGTACTTTTTCATAATTCACTCCTTTTCGCTGATATTATCAATTATTCTGTCGAGAAATTCGTTAAAAAGTTCCCGCTCACTCTTTGTCAAAGTTTCCAAAATATTATCCTGAATGGTCTCTAAATTGATATCCATTTCACGACCTAATTTTTCACCCCTATCGGTAAGATAATATTTACAATATCTTTTATCTTCTTTATCCCGGTTTCTGTAAACCAAGCCGTCTCTCTCCATTCTTTTGAGGGTGTTTGCCAAAGTAGGCTGTTCAACTCTAACCCGCTCACAAAGCTCCTTTTGGCTCAACCCGTTATTTTCCCACAGGAAAGTAAGCACAATAAATTGTCCCTGAGTAATCCCATAAGGCTCAATCAATCTGTTGAGTTCCATAAAACCGGTTCTGGTGACAAAATGCAATTTATAGCAGATCGAACGTTTCTTAGGGTTAAACATCATAATCTCCAAAAGCCGCACAATACATAGCATGCTATATATTGTCAATATATTTTCTTGGCGTCCTCCCATTTTTTAGAGCTAAGACAATACGCAGATATTGTTAGTACATAGATAGAGATCCCTCGGCTTCGCTCGGGATGACATAAATTGTTGTCTAACATCCGCCTTGGGCGGATAAATAGAATGTAAACATATTTACCAGTCTAAAAGACTGGTGCTAGCCGCAGGCATTCTTTCGAACAAAGTGAGAAATCTCTGCCATATGAAACGGCATAACGAATAAATATACAACTGTGCTTAATGTTGAGATATCTTCATGCGTGAAAATCCCGATATTTAGATAAACTATTGTCAAGTAGCACAAGTGCAAAAATTTTGGGAGGTTGCTAATATTTTCAGATTTAAGTCACGTTTTTAGATTAAAAATAAGGAATCTCTAAAGAAAGTTTTAGATAGATGGTAATTTAAAAAGGCGGGATATTTTATCCCGCCAAACTTTTAGTTGATTAATTTATCTGCTAATAAGTTATATACGCTTCTCCTACTTCAACTCCACCATCATAATCTACTCTGAATAGTGCTTTATTACCACCCACCGGCCAGTAAATACTGACATTGTCATTATCTTCGGCATCATAACCGTATATACGATACAAACCCTTAGATTTATCCACATCAAAAGTCGGGGTTACCGTTCTTTCTTCATTTGTAGCCGGATCTAAATATGTTATCGAAGTATATGCTTTATTGCCATCTACCACCATGCTTCCCCTTTCAAAAGGCAGAGTGGTAATCAGACTAACAGTGCCGTTATCTTTTATATCCAAAATTCTTCTAACAGCCAAATTCAATTTTCCATTAAAATCAGGAACATTTTCGCCGTCCTTCCTAAAATATCCCACAGTAAGACCTATATATTTTTCGCCGGTGCTATTGTCCACTTCCCAGCCCTGACCGGCTCCACTTTCAAACATCTCATAAATACCGTGTCCTGTATCATAAGCAAATCCGATAAAGTCACCGTTTAAATAAAGCGTATCACCAGAATCTATTTTAACAGTACCATTATCATAAACTGTTATATTATCTGTATAGGGTTCGATTGTACCATTGCTTAAGTCAAGATCAGCAAATGTAGCCTGGTAATCACCGGCTTCCATATTTACAAAAGACTCATTGTCAGACATATATGCAGTTCCAACAGTCTCAACCGTACCGTTATCAATTATAATAGAAATACCGGCTCTGGTACCTATATGTTGCAGCAAATATATATCTACGTTATCTGATTCACTAAACTCAAACATGGCAACATTACTTAAGACACCGTTGCCCGCCGGAAGTATCTGCCCCCTCTTAAAAGTAGGGTTTATAACTCCCCCTCCTGAAGCAAGACTAATAGTCATGTTATCTGCATTTATTGTGCCGTTATCAAGAATTTCTTTAATATTAAGGCTGCCATATCCAATATCATTTCCATCACCGAAAACATCAGAAAATATAAACCTTTTTTCACCTGAATAATAGTTCTGCACTTTCTCCATTAATTTTTGTGAAGTTTGAAAGTTTGACGGCAGCATACTTGTAACAGCAAGACATATATTTGACCCGTCGTCAAAAATGCTTCCATGGTTAACAACAAGCCCGAACCCGCCGCCAAATGCTTCCAGATTCATAACACCTGTAACAGAAAAGGAGTCGAACATCATAGTTCCGCCATTTATAAGACCGACAGACGTATCCCTATACAAAAGCTTTCCTTGTTTATCAACAGTTAAATTATCATACATTAGACCTAAATCTGTTAAATTGTCCCAAAGATTTGAATATCCGCTGTCCCCGATATTTATTCCCGCCTGGCCGGTGGTATTATCACAAACACCCAAACCTATTGCTCTATATTCCCCAGGGGGTAAGCTGGAAAGCAGTGTCCCTGAAAACAAGATTTTATTTAATTTTTCCATTAACTCTGGATCTGAAACCGGGTCGGAATATAACCCACTTACATTATCTCCCATTCCTATAAGATTTGCAAAATTTCCAGCCGCTTGGGTAATATCGAGACCGGTATCTTTAAACGCAAATTCTTTGAATATTTCATTTGTCAAAGGGGAGATATTATAAGAATTATTATCATTTAATTCACCGATAAACACCATTGTTGGTGCTACCAAGCCGGTATCATTATCTATTCCGCCAAAAGATTTCAAATAAATTTGTGAAGGCATATCATCAGAATTCACATTAATTGAAAAATCTCCATCTGTATCAGTTGTGCCGCTTCCTATTACATTTTCAAAACTACTGTCTGAATAAACCTTCACCTCTGCATTACTAACATACCCATCAATCACTTTACCGGATATCTGAACCTGTTCATCAACATTGTTAGAACCACTGTCAGAGCTATTTGAGCAACCTGTGTAATAAAAGGCAAAACAAACAGCAAGAACCAAAAGTATTTTTCTGTACATATCAAAAAGTCCTCCTTGTTTTTTTATATAGCATATCAGAAAAGCCTCCATCTTACAGCCAGCTAAATGTAAACCGGCTATATTTTTGTCGACATTCTGTAGACTTTTTAAGGGATTTATTATATTTAACGGTATGAAACTACAGATACCGGCCAAATGGCTTTTTAATAATATTGGTTTTTTAAAATACAGCTTCCCTTTTGCAGCCTTTTTGACCTGGATGTGGCTTATACCTTTAAACGGATATCTGAGCAGCTACATTTCAATAAATAACCCCTCTTTATCTTTTATATCTGGTCAGGGTATTGGATTACTGATTATCGGAACATTCAAACGCTGGAATCTTATCAAGAAATTAAAAATACTTTTCCTAATCCTGACAGTTTTTTTTACATTATTACTCTTCCCAGTAAACAATGCATTTGCATTGCATATATTTTTAGTTGCGGCAGGTATATCATCTGCTCCCTTAATTCTATTTGCAATTCTATATCTCAAATACACAGGACAAGTGTTTTTTAATGCTTTAGGAGCCTTTACTTTAGCTTTCTTACTGTGTTTTATAACAGAAATTATTCCCATCAATTATCAGACTAAAATCGTATTTATTCTATTAATTTTTGCAGCAGGAATGCTCTGTTTTAAACCTTCAGATTCAGAAAATTGCCCAAAAATAAAACTTGACTCCTATTACTTCCTGTTAACGTTATTTTATGTAACCGGCGGCATGTTATACTCTTATATAATCCAAAATCTCATACAAAAAGCATTTCTAAGTATCCCTGAGCATTTGTACTACTTAATCGGTATTTTTGCAGGAGCCTGGTTGTTTAAATACAAAAAAGAAGCACCTGTCCTGGGAGCTATAGCATCAGGCATACTTGCATTTAGCTTTATTCATGAAAAGCAGCCTTTGCTTCATTTTCTCAGCAATTTCACTCTGCACGTTTCTTTTGGTTTTATCGAGATATTCATCATTCTTTTTATTATTATGAAAATCAAACAGTATACACAAGCTGCATTTTTACTTTTCAGTATGTGTCTGGGTATTTTTTTAGGCCAGTTGATAACAATGACACTAAGCGAGGAGATTTTACTTAGTATAGGGATTGTTGCAGGGAATATTGTAATGATTATTACCCTTTTTATTTTATTTTTTTCCAAGCCCATTCCGGGCGAACAAAGGCTCTCTTCAACAAAAACAGAATCTGAAGTTATTAAAAATGCAGCGACTGTCGGATCACAGCATATCGATCGTCGCATTTTAAACCGTGCTTATTACAGACTGTCTGAAAAGGAGTACCAGGTTTTACTTTATACTTTGGACAAAAATACAATAAAGAATATCTCAAGCGAGCTTCAGATTTCTGAATCAACAGTCAAAACCTATCTCAGCAGAATTTATGAGAAATTTAATATAACAAACAAAAAGCAGCTCATAGATTTATTTCTAAGGAAATAATGTTTCACCTATCCTCAGTTATTTCACCAAAATCGTCAAACTATTGACATATCTTTCAGAAAAATGAAAAGGCTTTAATGAAAATTTCATTTAAACATGTTTTAAAACGTGATAAACTATAACTTATGCAAGAAAATGAAATCCTGGCAAAAATAAAATATCTGCTTACAAAATTTCCTGACGGTATCACTCTTACCCATGCCGAAATTTTGACTTTGTACCTTTTGTATCTGCATAAAGAGGAAGCGGACGAAAACGATTTTATTGACAAAGATGTTGTCGATATAGCAATACAGCGGAGTTTCAGCTATCTCAGCAATTTTGATTGCGAGCTGCCTTGGCGGACTGATACGGTAATGGAAAACCTCATCAAGAAAGGTTTTTTATTGTATTCCTCCACAGAAAAGAATGCATATTATATTTCCGAAATCAGCTCCAGCGTATTAAGGGGGCTTTTTAACAGAGATACCGAAACGACTTCTGACGTTGAAAGTAATTTAAATACTATACTTCTCTCCATTAAAAGTCTTGAAAATGCAGACGAAAACGACATTGACTCCTTTTTCAGACACACGTTTTTCGATCTTATTTTAAAACTTGATATTAAGATAAAGCAGCTGAAAGAAGATATTGTGGACAGTAAATGGGAAATAAAATCAGCCATAAGAAGCGGGAGCGAAGAGTCTTTCAGCTATTTCCTGCAAGGTCTTGAAAAAATAAGGGAACGCTTAAAGGAAATATCAACATCCCTTTCAAAATATTCATCATATAACCAGATATTATACATGATGAATACCATCGAAAAACGTTTCGAAAACAGCAGCGAAGTAACAGACAATATTCATAAAGCTTCGAGAAAACTCTTCAGCATAAAGAATGAACTGGAAAATACACTGACAGATGTTACAGAATTTATAAACAGACACGTCAGTCTTTTAACTTCCCAAATAAGTATAAGTGCATTGGATAAGATACTGGAGTTTCAGAAAAAACTATTAAATGAGTTCGCAGCCACCCCGGTTTATCTGAGAAAACCCAAACGCCTGAAAGTTGCTGATTTCAAATACAACTGGAAAACCCAGGAGCGAAAACCCGTATTTATCGATACGGAAAACAAAATACTCCGGGAAGAAGTTGATACACTTGAAAAGGAAGAATTGAAAAAGATTATAGAGTATATAATGAAAGAGCTTGAAGAAAAAAATCATATAGACTACATTCAGGCAATAATGCAGTTTGATTTGGTAAAGGAAAATCTGCCCAAATACTATAATAAAATACTCTACGAGCTGTCTGAAATATGTAATGTCTTTGTTAAAAACTCTGAATTCAAATATGAAAACTGTTATTTATCAGAAATATCATTAAGCAAACAAAAGGTAAAACATGCCGGAAACAAGTATAATTAAGCTTATCAGAGACCATAACCCCCTTTTTAAAAAAGTAAATTATTTATTGCAGGACGGCATAAATGTTCATGCAGGCAACATGCCGGCTGAATATAATTTCATCGAAGAAAACATAAACATACTGACGGAATATTATGATTTTCTCGGATATAAACTGCAGAATTATGACAGCAATTTTTATCTGTCCGTTCCCAGAAAAGACCGGTACACATCATTTGAGTATTTCAGTAAATCCGAAACGTTTCTGGGGATGTATCTGGCCCTTAAATTTTTTCAGAATACCGAGAACCCGACATTTAATGCTGACGAACTGTTTGAAGAGTTGAATTCCATCTTCCCCCTTGAGAATCTCTATGAAATTTTTGTAAAAAGAATGCAGAATTTTTATGAATCGGATAAACGTCTTGAAACAGTAAATGAAAATTACGCTAAAACCCTCAGGCAGTTAAATAAATACAACTTTCTGGATATAGTCTCCGGCACACCCGGAAATATTAATTATTCCTCCATAGAAATCAAAGGCAGCATCAAAAGATTTTTCGACCTTGCTTTGGAGCTTTATGATAAACAATCTGAAGAGGAAATGGATATAGAAGAAATTTTAAATATATTCATTAAGGATACGGAATTCGATAACGATGAAGGAGCGGACGGCGAATGGGAGTAAAACTCGAAAAAGAAAGCATATATTTAGACTCTCTTGTGATAGTCGGCTTTAATTTGTACCCAAAATGCATTATGCATTTTGACAAAACTTTCACCTCCCTTTTCGGCAAAAACGGGGTGGGCAAAACCACTTTGTTGGATGCTATCCAAACAGGGCTGATAGCAAATCAGCAGTATACTAAATTTAATGTCACAACCCAGAAAGACGACCGCTCACTCGGCGATTATATGCTGGGATCGGCAGGCTATATATTCTTCAACATTAACAAATTTCAGCAGCATTATGCCGGCAGGCCCCCAGAAAACAGCAAAACCCTGTCTTTCGGTATAAGGCTTATCAAAAACCCTGATACAAAAGTTGATATCAAACCGATTGCTCTGGAAAATGTTACTGTAGCTCCTGACGATTTTTTTGAAGGAAACCGGCTCATTGAAAATCTTGCTCAGCTTAACAAACATCTGTTAAGCAAATACCCCAATCTTGAATTCCGAAATTTCCAGACAGTCACCGAATATCACCAATATTTGTACAACAGGGGGGTGTTGGCAATAAACATTTCATCAAAGATTTCGGAATTTTCCACACTTTACAGGTCAATCTCCACAGGTATCCTCCGTCAGGGTAAAAAAATGATAAAGGATGTCCTCTCCTCCACCGATTCCAGTCCGAAAAAACTTATTCAGTCTTTAACAAAAAGTATAAGGCAGCGCAGCGAAGTGGTAAGAAAAATTGAGCGTATAAAAGCCATAAGGGATGAAGTATACGCCTTGGAAGATGCGGCAAACAAATATCATGACAACTGTGTAAAATATTACAGCGATCAGCTTAACAAAAGCATATCCAAACTTGAAAGCATGAAAACGAAATTGTCCAAAAATAATGATACGATTGAAAACCATAACAGAAAACTTGAAATAATTAATGCCGATATTGATGAAAAAAATGCCCACCTGCAGGATACTGAAGAGCAGCTTGAAAAACTGCTGCAGAACATTTCAGATTTTGAAAGAAGCTATGCCGCTTTTGAAGAGTATACCGAGTTACTTAAAACTTCAGCAGAAAATGAAAACATATTAAAAGAGTTGACAGAGAAAATCCGTGAGCTGGAAAATAACATTTCCGTGAAAAAACAGAATCTTGAAGATATTTTTCAATCTAAAAATTTTGCGGAGAAAGATAAAATAAAAATTGAAGGCGAGTTAAAAGCCCTCTCTGTTAATTATGAAAATTACAACAATCTTATCAAATATCTGCAGAATGTTACATCCTACACAAAAGACAGAATAGGTACTGTCACAGATTTTGAAAAAATGCTTGATCACTGGAATCAAATCAGCAGAGACATTGAAAGTCTGCCGTTCTTAAAAAAAGAATACAAAAACCTCACAGAAAAACTGAAAATCCACAACAAAGCGGTGTCCATAAAGAATCGTCTCAGCAGTGATATATCATTTGAATCCAAAGAGGAGCTTAATACTGAAGGCAAAACACTGGAGTCCGAGCTTTACACCCTCAAAAAGGAGACTGAAGAAAAAGAGCATATTGTTGAAAATATAGACAAGGAAATAAACGAACTTCTCAAGGGTAAAATTGTACTTCCGGAAGCCCTGAAAAATTTCAACGGCCAGTTTTTATACAAAAAGTTTGATGACATACCCATTGATGAAAGTGAAAAACTGGAATCGCTGCTGGGAGACATGAAATATGCCGCTGTAGTGTCTGATTCAAAAGATATTTACGATTACGCAAATGGTTCTGACAAACTGTTTTTTGTTACCGGAGATATTGATACAGACAAATATTCTGTGGAAAAGCTTCAGGATGGATATCTTATCTATGACAGTAAAGCGCCATCTGTAAAACGGTATGAGCCAGCTCCGAAATATCCGGTAATAGGTGAAAAATCCAGAAAAGCAAGGGTCGAGGCTTTGAGGCAGAATATCAAAGATACAAAATCTGTAATCGAAAAAAACAATCGCAGAATGCAAACTATTTCAACCCTTTTGAAGGATATTTATGAGTTAGACCACATTTTTGATTATCTCTATCTGAAAAATCTCACCGATGAAGCGGATGACCTAAAAAAGCAAATAGAATACATAGAGGAAAAAAGCTTTGTTTTTAACAAAGTCAAAAACGATTTCCAGCAAATCCTGAGATTAAAATATTACTTCGGACGATCTGACTATAAAGACGATTACGAGAAAGCAAAAAAAGAACTGACAGAAATCAAAAAGCATATAGAAAATCTGGACAAAGATTATTCTGAACTTAAAAGTAAGATAAATGAACTGGAATCTCTTCTTGATAAAGAAAAAAATGAATTTCACAAAGCAGAGAAGATTTATAATAAAAACATAACAATAAAAGAGCGTTTAGAGAATGAATATCCGAGGGATATTCTGCTGGGGAAAGTTGATTTCAGCGAAATCGAAACACTCAGAAAGGAAAAAAGCAGGATGAGCGAACTCAAAAACACTTACAGTAAAGAGATAGACCGTTTAAAAGATGAAAGAAGAGAAATTCAGTCAGAGCAAAAAAGGCTGGTGGACGAAATTACCCGTTTAAGAGATGATATAGAGGTATACGAAGAGAAAATTTCTCACTACAAAGATGTATCCCTTGAGCTTACAGGCGAAGAGTTATCACCCAAAACGTTTGATATAAGTGACGCTTCCTTTTATGAAAGCAGAGGAATATTTGAGAAGGAAATGACATCATTTTTACAAAAATACGACAAAGACATGCCAAAAACACCAAACATTTTGGATAAATTTAATGAAACGGTTGTAAAAGTTTTCCCGAACTTTCAGTCGCTGACAAAACTGCAGGAAGATCTGGAAAAACTGAATGTACAGCTGCTTCAAATCGAAGATGAAATAAAGTCAGTAATCGGAAATTTCAAGTCGGGAATTGAGGAAAATATTTTCAGGGTAAAAAGAACGTTACGCAAATTAAACAGTGACCTGGAAAACGTGCATTTCGGCAAAATCCGACAGATAAAATTACGGGTGGAAGAGCGGCCTGCTTATCACAAACTTCAGCATATTCACCAGTCGGATTCCATAATGAGTCTTCTTGAGTCCGAAGATGTGGACTTCGATGCTTTTATAAAAGATTTGGGCAGAAGTCTCGGTTACAGCCGCTCGCAGGTAAACGAGGATGATGTTCTGGATTACCGCAACTATTTTGATATTGAAATAGATTTGTTTGATAACTCCGGCAACCGAAGAAACAAAGGGCTTTCCAACGGTGAAAATCTGGGCACCAATATTGTAATTGTCTTAAGTATGCTAACAAGATTTTCCGAAGAAAGCCTGAAAGATAAAATGCTGCCCATCGTCCTGGATGAAGCTGACAGACTGGATGTGGACTCAATCAATACGTTATTTGAAATTGCAGAAAACTGGGGACTGCAGCTCATTGTGGCACTACCCAATATTCCCAATTTTAACAGAGGCATGCACTATCATCTCATTGCCTCAGACAACGGAGTGGTTATGCCGCATACCAGATTTGAAGGGTAAAATGCTTGACAGATGCCTTCTGATAGCAAAACTTCTTGAAAATAACGAATGCAGTTATTCGAAGCATCTGGATGATTTTATAAACTCGGATATCCTGATAAAAAAAGGCCGATATAAAGTTATTATAAACGATTATAATTATCTCCGGAATTACTTCAACAACCACTGCAGGGAAATTTACGAAAAATACAACATACTCTCCGAACTGAATATCTACCCCAAAAGCATGGAAAATTTGGAAAAGGCTTACAAACTTTATGCCTACCTGAAAAATAATGAGTTAAGAGGAACCGACCTGCGCCAGCTGTCTGCGTTAGTATTTGGTGATTCCAAAACTATTCAAAAATCTTCAATTTTAAAAACGCTTGTCAATGAATTCAGACCGCTTAGTGCCGGTAGTTATTACAATATTATTCACATCAGATGTGACAAAAACATACATTTGGAAAATATAGACATTACCGATGTAATGAAAAGTAACGGCTTTTTCTCCTGTTTTGCCGATAAGCTGGAGATTATATCTGCAGAGGCTGAAAATACAGTAATTTTTGAAAATCTGTCACCTTTTTTCAGACTAAATCCGAATAATTCAATGTTTATTTACGCTGCAGGCTTTCAAAATATTGGTGAAATCGGCAGACAGCTGAAAAACAGCGATTTCGGAAATATTATACATTTTGGTGATGTGGATCCCGCCGGTCTTCAGATTGCTGACATTTTAATGTCATATATTCCAGGAACTTCTTTCTTTCCTGATATAAATACCATAGAAAAGGCAATAAATAATATACATACACCTGTTTACGCCGAAAAAAAATACGAAACACAATCTCTTGATTCTGATGATTTGAGAGAAATAGCCGAAATGATGACCGAATACGGCCACATCAGAATTGAGCAGGAAATGATAGTTTCTCTGGCAGAAAAAGGTGTAATAAACCTGCCTGACTGGTGCCGGTCATAACTTTAATACCAAATCGCAGTCAAAAGAGTAATAAATCCCATAAGAAGATACTCACCTTTTGGAAGTGGCGCTTCAGCGCCGCCCTTAAACAATCACTGTAAACAAAGAAGCTCATATTGCAGGGCTGAAGCCCTGCTTCCTCTATTGTTCAATTAAATACAAATTGATATAAGTCCTGAACATAAAATTTTATGATAGACAGTTGACAAATCATTTTATAACAATCATATAGAATATTTGTGACTTTAAACTTTTTTATAATGTTGAAAGCTTTGAATAAGTACCCCACCTATACTCCTCTAAATTAGGGGAGGAACTTAGCTCACCTCCTATCAAAGAGTTAGGAGGGGCTGGGGGTGGTAAGATTTATAGTGGTTCAATTATTCAAAGCTCTTGACTTTTAGTTTTATTAAAACATTGAGGTAGAGTTAATCAAAGGAGTTTTTATGAAAAGAGAGAAGTGGACAGGAAAAATGGGTTTTATACTGGTCAGTGTGGGATCAGCAATAGGTCTTGGAAATATATGGCTTTTTTCATGGCGTATAGGTGAATACGGCGGCGCGGCATTCCTGATTCCGTATTTAATTTTTGTTTTCGGCATTGCCAGTGTCGGACTTATGGAAGAATGGGCATTCGGCAGAAGCCAGGTAAAAGGAGCGATCGGAGCTTTTGAAAAGGTTTTTGAAGAAAAGAAAAAAGGGACCGGCAAAATCGGGGCGGCTCTGGGTTTTATTCCGGTAGCGGCTGTCTTTTCCATTTATATATTTTACGCCATAGTGATAGGCTGGCTTCTGAAGTACTTCGTTTTGTCATTTACAGGAGCCTTCAATGTAATAAACATTCCGGATTATTTCGGAACCTTTACCGGTACTGCAAGTACCATAGGATGGCATGCAGCTGCAGTTATCGGGACAATGGTAATCGTATTTTTCGGTGTCCAAAAAGGTATTGAAAAGGCAAACAAAATTATGATGCCTGTACTATTTGTTATTCTGCTCATTTTGGTAATAAGATCAGTAACACTGACAGGGGCGATGGACGGTATAAAATATATTTTTGTTCCTGAATGGTCTAAACTTGCTGAAGTCAAAACCTGGATTATGGCTCTCGGACAGGCATTCTTTACATTAAGTCTTGGTGGGGCAACAATGCTTGTTTACGGAAGTTATGCCCGTGATGACACTGACATCCCTTCCGCTTCAATACAGGCCGTACTGTTTAATTTTATGGCATCAATGCTGGCTGCGTTAGCCATCATCCCCGCTGTGTTTGCATTTGGCCTGGATCCGGCAGCCGGCCCCGGACTTTTGTTTGTCAGTATACCAACAGTTTTTGCCAAGATGCCCGGAGGTTATATATTCGGTATTCTGTTTTTTCTCTCAGTAGTATTTGCCGGATTTTCATCTTCAGTAAGTATGCTTGAGCCTGCAGTGGAAGGCTTTATGGATAAAACCGGGTTTTCCCGAGGGAAAGCTGTACTGTTATTAAGTATTGTAGCTTTTCTTGTGGGCTTGCCGCTGGATGTTGACATGTCAAAATTCGGCACATGGGCGGACATAACAACCATTTACGTTCTGCCCTTCGGCGCTCTTGTTTCTGCTGTAGTATTCTTTTGGGTTTTTGGTGCAGATAAGGCAAGGGCTGAAATCAATAAAAACTCCAACATACGCTTTGGCAAATGGTTTGAACCTTACGGCAAATATATATTTGTATTTGTAGCTTTTATCGTAGTAATATTAAATATAGTTTACGGGGGTATCGGTTAAATATAAATTTTCTCCGTATTTGATTTATTCAGGAAACATGGCTTGAAATGCCGTGATGCGTAAAGAAGATGTATTTAGAGGTATTTGAGGTAGTTAAGGTAGTTAAGGTACTTAAGGTAGTTGAAAAGGTTGAATAAACTGATTCTGTTGAAATTATACTACAAACATCTACTTCTCCACTTCTCTACCCCCTATCTCCCTATCTCACCAATAAATTACCATAACTTTTAACAAAACGGCAAGATAACAGCTAAAATATACGAGTCAGTGAACAGCCTTTTCCCCCCAGATTTCTTCCAATCTCTGATCACGTCCGCAGTTCCAGCGGTAAAACTTGTAACTGAGCGGGCTCTTTTTATAATAATCCTGATGGTAGCTTTCATCACCTTTTATCGGATAAAAAGTAGACGCATTTCTAATCGGTGTGACGACTTCTTTGTCAGGAAACATTTTTTGAATCTCTTTTTTGGACTTTTCAGCGATTTTTCTTTCTTTTTCATTTTGCACAAAAATAGCACTTCTATAGCTCGGTCCTCTGTCACAAAACTGCCCTTCTGCATCAAACGGGTCTATATTAACCCAGAAATAGTCAAGAAGCTCTTTATAACTTACCTTTGAAGGATCATATGTTATTTCCACTGCTTCAACATGTCCTTCATGGTTTCCGTTATATGTGGGATTTTTCAGTTTACCGCCGGTAAACCCTGAGGCAACTTCGCTCACACCTTCAAGCTTTTCAAAATCAGCTTCCATACACCAGAAACATCCGCCTGCCAATATTGCCTTTTCCGCCGAAGCATTTGAAGCGAAAAATATAAAACCTGCTAACATTAAAAATACAAATCTGGTCTTCATAAAACGCCTCCGCCATCCCACAGCATGGTAACTTATAATTATTTTATATTAAAATAAGAAGAATGAATGGAATGAGAAGGGAAAATTTAAAGTGGAGAACTGAAGCTAATATAAAGCCTCAGCTCACCAGATTGAGTTAGTAATTATTTGTTTTACCGAATCCTGTGCCGTCTTTGGGAGCCGGTTCCGTACCATCCCCATATCCTGAACCGGTACCATCCATCGGACCGGACTGAGCTTTTGAACCGTTATATCCACTCCCTGCAGAGTTGTCACTTCCACCGAAACCACCGGAGGCACCGTGACCATTTCCTCCCTGGCTGTTACCTGCTCCTGAACCGGCTCCATTGCCGCCACCGTGTCCACCTCTGGCCAAGACCGGTGAATTTACTGCCGCTAACATCATCACTACAGTTAGTACTGCTAATAATTTTTTCATCTTTTTCCTCCGTCATTTTTTGTGTTTATAAAACGACGAATAAAAGCAATAGTTACAAAAAAAGCTGCATAACCTACATCACGTACAGGTATTAAAAACTGCGAAAATTTGTTAAAATAAAATTGGGATTCAAGTTTCGCATTTAGTTCGGTATAGCATTAGCCTCTGGCAAATATATAGAATGTGAACATATTTACCAGTCTAAAAGACTGGGCTAGCCATAGGCATACTTGCGATAAGTACTAACGACGAAGCAATCTCCCATACGTAACACGAGATTACTTCGGGACTCTGTCCCTCGTAATGACTTATTTTCTCCGTCTTTGCGAGCGCAGCGAAGCAATCTCGTACTTGGGATTACCTCGTCGTCCGCTGTTGAGCGGACTCCTCGTAATGACGTATAAAAAGTGCAAGTCCTAAACTTGAATCAGGAGTTTAAATTATGACTAAATTATACTTAATCTGCGGAAAAGGCGGAGTAGGTAAAACCACAAATGCCTCTGCCGTAGCCCTTGCTCTGGCAAACAAAGGAGAAAAGACACTTCTCCTGTCCACAGATTTCACACCGGCGATTGGTGATGTAATGGAAACTGATATCGGCCCTGAATTCACTAAAATAAATGATTATCTTACCGCAATGGAAATGGATCATAAAACAATTACTGAAAGGTGGATACGCAAATTCGGCCCGGATTTTCACCAGATACTTTCCCGTCTTGTTGATATTGACAATCTCGACAGGGAATCTGAAAACAGCCTTTTGGAGTATATCAGTTCAGCCCCTTCCCTTCGGGAAGAAACAATGCTGGATTTTATTGTGGAATTGTCTGAAAACGAAAATTACGATAAAATCATCTGGGACTCAGCTCCTGCAGGGGAAACATTAAACCTTTTAAACATGCCTTCACTTTTAAAAAAACACCTGAAATCTGGAACGAAAATCTACGACAGCCTGGACAAACTAACAAAATTCAGATCAGGCAGGAAAAGTATCTCAAAAATTATCGATGAATGGACAGAATTGTCCGATTATATTTCAAGATATATCAAGGAGAATGCTGCATTTATCCTTGTAACAAATCCGGAAAAAGTTGTTTATAACAGGACAAAGGATATTTACCATACGCTGATTGATTACAGGATGAATGTACATGGGTGTATAATAAACAAAATTTTCAGGAATATTTCCGATAAAACGTTTAAAGAACAACAGGATAAAGCTCTAAAAGACCTTTATAATCTGTTCCATAAACTGCCTGTTGCTGAATTAGAGCACAGTATCCACAATGTAAATACCCGACAAAACCTTGAAAAAACCGGTCAAAAGCTTATCAAAGAATTACAAATTATGTAATGCTGGTAACCTCCCAATATCTATAAAACCTGTTTTTCAGCCCTTTTCACCACTCTGTGAAGCATTTTGCCGAAAATAAATTTATGAAATGGCAGCATACTGAACCAATAAAGTCTACCCATTAATCCTTTGGGGTAAAAAAAAGCCGTCTGTACAAGCGTATTATCAATCAGAGAAAACTCAAGCCAAGCTTTACCGGGTACTTTCATCTGTGCCTGTAACAAAAGCCTTTTGTTTTCCACGAGATCAACGACTTTCCAGAAATCGATGTAATCCCCTACCCTCAGCTCTTTTTCATTTCTCCTGCCTCTGTTTAAACCGTATCCGCCAATCAATTTATCCATAAGGCCCCGCAGCTGCCACAGGATATCATAAGCAAGCCACCCTCTTTTGCCTCCGAGCATCTTAACCGAGCCAAAAACTTTTTCCGCTTCGAAATTGTCCACTTCAGCAATATGCATATCTTTATAGACCGCTTTTGAAATCTCATTCACAAATGGTACATCACAATGCCTCCCTCCGCTGCTGTCACACCAGCTGCTTATAACCTGATTGTCATAAATTTCTTCAAGAGCTTTTGTAAAAGCCTTCTCATAACTTTCAGGCTGTATTTCAGGAAAAAGCTGTGAAGCCTTGTCGTTTTCCTTCACAGAAGGAAATTTCAACCCCTCAATCAACTCTTTTGCAACATCAAAGTTCACTGGAGTAAAAAGAATAAGCCAGTATGAGGAAAGATTAGGAGTGAGAAGAGGAACTTTGATAATAATTCTTTTTAAATGCATCACTTCGGCTGCTTTTAACATCATTTCTTTAAAGCTCATTTTACCGGTACCGATATCCACAACGTGAGAGCCTTTTAAATCAGAATCAGCTGCAGAAATAAGATATTTTATCACATCTTGAATTCCCACCGGTTCCGTTAAAGTTTCAACCCATCGCGGAGCCACCATTAGGGGGAGTTTTTCAGTAATGTTCCGCACTATTTCAAAACTGGCACTCCCGGAGCCTATTATAACACCCGCTCTGAAACAAATAACATCAATTTTACCGGGATCTGACGACAAAATACGGCCGGTTTCATTTCTGCTTCGCAAGTGTCTGCTGGTATTACTTTGCTCTCCCAAACCGCCTAAATAGACAATTTTCGCCACGCTATTTCTAACAGCAGCATTTCTGAAATTTTCAGCACTCTTTTTGTCCAAAGCTTCAAAATCGGAACCTTTACCCATGGAATGAATAAGGTAATATGCCGTATCAATGCCGCTTAAAGCCCTATCAAGATTTTCCTTTTCAAATGTGGATCCCTGGATAATTTCGCACTTTTTTTGCAATTCTGTATCTACTTTCCTGGTGTTTCTCACAAAAAGGCGAACGGAAAATCCCTCATCAAGCGCTTTATAAGCCAGTCTTCTGCCAATATAGCCTGTGGCACCAGTAATCAGTATCTTCATGATTTTAATAGTAACACAGGATGAATAAGAAAAAAATGAATTTGAATTAGTGCTGATGATAAAAAATTTTGTATAACCCGGCAAGACCACAAAAATCCTGTTTCAGGAAAGCTTAAAACAAAATACTACAAAATTATACTGATTGAACACAAAACAGCTACATGTTAAACTTTGCATATATTAAAAATGAAGAAGTTTATGTGATTTTTGAGCAAAAATAATGATTTAAAGGAGCACAATATGGCAAGGTTTTTAAAGAAAAAAGACAAAACAATTGGAAAGGTGCCTGGCGAGCCTGTATTCATAGGCGTAAAAAAAGTAGACCAGGCAACAATAAATGTTATTGATTATAACGATACTGAAATTTCCGAAACCTCAAATGTCGAAGCGGAATATTTGAAAACATTAAAAGAAAAAAATACGGTTAGCTGGATTAATATAAACGGTTTGCACGATATTGAACTGATCAAAGAAATTGCCGAAACTTTCGACCTGCACCCTGTTGTAGCCGAAGACATTGCAAATACAGACCAAAGACCTAAAATGGAGGATCATGAGGAATACATTTTCATCACTACAAAAATGATGCGATTTGACGAAGACAACACTAAAATTTTAAATGAACAGGTAAGCATTATATTTGGAAAGAATTTTCTTATAACTTTCCAGGAATGCCCCGGTGATACTTTTGACCCCGTCGGAAACCGTATAAGAAAGAAGCGGGGGCGTATTAGTGGTGCAAACACAGATTATCTGGCATATGCATTGATGGACAGTATAATTGACAAATACCTTGTAATTACCGAAAAGATAGGGGAGAAGATCGAAGATCTGGAAGATTTAGTACTTGACAGCACCGACAGCCAAACCCCTTACGATATAAAAAACTATAAAAGAGAGATTATTTTCTTAAAAAAGGCTTTTAAACCGACAAAAGAATTTATTCTACAGCTGAACAATATGGAATCAGGCCTGATTGATGAAAAAACTTTTCCTTTTCTTAAAGACCTTATGGATTTATCAACACAGGCGGTGGAATCCGTTGAAACGTACAGAGATTTGCTCAGCGATCAGCTTAATCTCTATAATACAAATGTGGGCAATAAATTGAATGAAATTATGAAAGTACTTACAATTTTTTCCGTTATATTCATTCCGCTTACTTTTGTTGCAGGAATATACGGGACTAACTTTGAATACCTGCCCGAACTGAAATACCGCTACAGCTATTTTATATTCTGGGGAGTTCTCATACTTATCGCTGTAGTAATGCTTAAATTTTTTAAAAACAAAAAATGGATATAATTACTTGTTCGAGAGTTTTGAATAAGTACCCCACCTATACTCCCCTAAATTAGTGGAGGGGATTAAGGGGCTTGCCCTCTTGAATGTTGTAAACAAATGGCTTAGCCATTTATTCAACTGGGGTGGTAAAATTTATAAGAATAGAGCTTTGAATAATCCAGGAAGCAGGGCTTCAGCCCTGCAGGTATACGGGGCTCTGCTTGAAAAAATGTACCTCCTATGCATCTTCCACTAATCCAGGGGGAAGAAACTCCCGAGCACCGAGCATATAAATTCTTATGTGCTCGGTGTTCGGACAGGATGGGATGCTTGTTCAAAGCTCTAAAACTCTAAAACAGTTTCTTCGAAAACAGGGAAGCAGGGAAACAAAAAATATTGAAAACTCACTGTTATCTCCCTTCAAAAACACGGCTGTGCTCAATGCATTTGGTTTGACAATACTTAAGTTGAGATATAAAATTTAATATGAACTGTAATTCGTTAAATGTAAAATAGGGAGTTAAAGGAGATAAAATGACTCATCTCATCGCCAAATTTTTAAAGGTGCTCAACTCCGAAACTGATCCTCTGCAAATAAGCCTTGGATTCTGCTTCGCCATGATTTTCGGTCTTACTCCGCTTTTTTCAATACATAACATCATAATATTACTTGCAGTTCTGATTTTACGGGTAAACCTGTCCGCCTTTATTGTAGGCTGGGCTTTCTTTACCGCTCTTTCCTTTGCACTCGACCCGCTCTTTCATATAATCGGTTTGGCAGTGCTTACCACTCCGGCACTGGAAGAATTATGGACAACTTTATACAATACCACGATATTTCGGCTCGCAAATTTCAACAACACTATTCTGATGGGCAGTCTCCTTTTTTCCGTTATTCTTTTTATCCCTCTGATGATAGTGTCCAATACTCTCATAAAAAAATACAGGGAACATTTTCTGGCTTGGGTGGAAAAAACAAAAATCATGCAGCTGTTCAAAGCGAGTAAAATTTACCGGGCATATCAGACCGTTCACGGCTGGAAGGAGTAATTATGAAAAGATGGATCAGGTGGCAGGGGCTTTTGGCATTTGCTGTCATAATCGCTTTAACAGGAATATTTTGGTTTTTCTTTGTTGACAATATAATCAAAAACAATATTGAAAAATACGGCAGCAAAGCTGTTGGTGCAAAAGTGGAGGTGGAAGAAGCCGACCTTTCTCTCATCCCTTTCGGACTGAAACTTAACAATGTCCAAATTGCAAATCCCAACGCTCCAATGAGAAATGTTGTGGAGTTTGAAAGAACTGCGATGTCCATCGAATTTGGTAAATTATTAATGAGAAAGGTTATAATAGATGAAATGTCACTGGAAGGCTTAAGGTTTAACACTGAACGACAAAATTCAGGGGCTCTTTCAAAAAAACAGAAGAAAACAGTGGCAGCTGAAAAGGATAAGAAATCCGGGCTCTCCCTGCCCTCTTTTGAACTGCCCCAGGCAGAAGATATTTTAGCGAAAGCAGATTTGAAAACACTCGAGGCGGCAAAAGAGCTTAAAAACGATATTCAAAACGCCAAGAGCAATTGGCAGAAAAGACTTAAATCGTTGCCTGATAAAGAAAAACTGCAAAGTTATAAAGAACGGATTGAAAAACTTCAAAGCTCATCAGGCGGCATAGCCGATATTCTGGGAAAAGCGAAGGAAGCCGCTTCTTTAAAAAACGATATCCAAAGTGACTTGGCTCAAATCAGACAAGCTGCCAATGATTTTAAAGAACAGAAAAATGAGCTGCAAAATAAAATTAACACAGTCACTTCACTTCCGGCTAAGGATGTTAACAGACTTATGGATAAGTATGCTTTTTCACCTGCAGGAGCTGAAAATTACACACGTCTGCTTTTTGGTGATAAAGCTGCAGATTATTTAGGTACGGTTATTTATTGGTATGAAAAAATTATTCCTTACCTTGAGGGCGGTAATAAACAACAAAATGAAAAAGAAGTCACAAAGACCCGTGCGGAAGGTGAAATGGTATATTTCAGAGAAAAAGAACCTTTGCCCCGCTTTCTGATTAAAACTGTAAAAGCGGATGTCAGTCTTGGGACCGGTGATTTGAGTGGAACGATAAAAAACATTACCTCTTCACAGCCGATTCTGGGAAAAGCTCTTACCTTTGATTTCAGCGGCAAAAAATTAGATAAAGCTGACTTAGTGTCATTTACAGGCAGTATTGATCACAGTTCGGTAAATTATACAGACATTTTTAAAGTAAATACCAAAAATTACCGGGTAAACAAAATCATACTTTTAGAATCGTCAAAATTGCCTGTAAAGATAGAGAAAGCAGCAGCAGATATCGGTGGCAATGCTGAAGTAACCGGAGGGAAACTGAGCATGAATATTGCTGCAATGCTGAACGATGTAAACTTTTCTAAGATTCCCGGCAGGGATATTGCTGCAGATGCTCTCAAAACTGCTCTTTCTGAAATTTCTGATTTTAGAATTCAGGCGGATGTTAACGGTACGCTTGATAATTACAATATGAAACTGAGCTCAACAATAGGTCAAAATCTTAAGAATGCCATGAACAAAGTTGTCAGTTCTCAGGCTGCGAAACTTAAAGATGAGCTCAGAAAAAGAATAACGGCAAAAGTGGAAACAAATATTGAAAACCTCAAAGAGGAATATGCCGGTCTGGACGCCATACAAAAAGAACTCAACAGCCGTCTTAAAATCGGCTCAGATTTAACCGGAATGCTTAGCGTTTTTTAAGTAATACCATTAGAGATTTTTAGTAATTTAATCTTTTCCGAGCACTAAAAATTTCAGTGCTCGGAACCAGTCTCTCCCTCTACAATAGTGGTAGACACAGAAGGGGTACTTTTGGTCAAATAACAGTTTTGTCACCTCGAGCGCAGCTTAGAGGTCTCATTGTCAAATAATGTCAGAGATTTCTCCAGCCCACCAAGCACATAAATTATTATGCGCTCGGCTTCGGTCGAATTACAGTGTAAGAACCTTGCACAAGTTAAAAAGCGCGGCTTCAGCCGCGCAAAGATGTATTGAAACCCGGCATTTTCAACCTTGCGGGACTGAAGTACCGCTTCCGAAAAAGCATAAAAGCATACTATTCAAAACTTTCATCTATCTATTAACAATTTCTGCGAATCCGTTTAGGTATCGGCTGCACTAATTGCCCAAGGCATTTAAAAGGGTAAACCTCAACTACTCCAATTACTTTAACTACATCTAACAACCTCTAACCACCTCCGCAAAAAAATCAATTTATATTTCAAATCCAAATTTATTGTGCTATCATCTTCTTTAGAGGGCTATAATACCGTTATGAGATTAAAGAAACTTTTATCTTCACTTTTGCTTTTCTTGGCACTTACTGCAGGTTACTCCACAGCTTTTGCAGCCCGCGATAATATTCTGGTAATCAATTCCTATTTTACCAATTATGAATGGACTGAACAGCAATTGAACGGATTTTTCTTCAAACTGAAAGAAAGCAATATGTTTGCAGGATTTGAATATCATATAGAAAACCTGGACACAAAAAAGATGCCCTTTAATGCAGAATACAGAGAACAGTTTGTACAGATGATCAAATTTAAATATTACAAAACGCCGCATTCCCCCAAAGCAATCTACATTACCGATGATAATGCCATGACTTTTTTTCTGGAGGATTTAAACAAACTTTTCCCGGAAACCCCTGTAATTTTTTCAGGAGTAAACAACCTTGACCTGATGAATAAGCTCGACCCAAAAAGATTTTCAGGATGCTTTCAGACAATGGATATCAGCAGAAACGTTGATTTTATTATAAAACATTTCGGCAGGAATAAACGGTTAATTTTCATAGGTGACAATTCTCCGACTGCTTCAATTATTAATAAGCAGATAAAAAAGACAATGGCTGAAGATTTCAAAGGTATTAATTATAAAATACAAACGATACCCTCCATTTCGGATATTAAAAGTGTGTTGGAAACAGTCAGTGAAAAGAATAACATTTATATTCTCACAACAATCGGTGCCGTTAGTCACGGTATTTCCAGAGCAACACCGATTTCAGTGGTGATTAATGAGCTTAATACCTACATCGGAAAAACCCCGTTAATTTCAATGGAGGATGTCTTTGTCAGAGAAGGTGTACTCGGCGGATATGTCACAAGCGGCAGACTGGCAGGCAGATATGCAGCCTCAATTCTCGAAACACTTTTGCAAAAACCTGAAAAGTTTAAAAATTATCTCAACTATCCGAAAATAACCAATGAGTATCTGTTTAACTATCCGGAGCTTCAAAAATTCAATATCAAAATTGAAGAACTGCCGGAAAATGCCAAAATAATAAACAAGCCGTTTTCCGTTTATGAGGAATACAAAAAGATTATATGGCTTGTAACACTCATTCTTATCTTTATGTTTATTGCAGTAGTAATGCTGGAACTTAAAATAATTGCCGACAAGAAATTCAGAGAAACGGAAAGAAAAATGAGAGAAATGCTCAGAATTTCCAGACATATAATATACCATTTTAGTTTCAGAAAACAAAAATATGAGTATATAAGCGAATACGCCTCAGAAATTCTTGGTTTTCAAATGGATTTTTTCCACACTCCGAATTCTTCCCTGCACAAGAATTTCATGAATACAAATGACTACAGTGAAGCAGCTGCAAAAATTGAAAAAGCAGCCAAAAATAAAGAAAAGAGCATAGAGCTTTCTTACAGATTAAAAACGGTTGACGGAGACTATAGATGGTTCAGAGATGTGGCTAATCTGATTTACGATGAGAACAACAACCTCAGTGCCATTGCCGGTACCGCCTATGATGTTGATACGGAAAAGCGTGTCAACGATGCAATAAATATTATCATCGCAAAAACATCCAGGGTGCAGGGAGTGGAATATTTCAATGAAATCGTTAAAGATATCTTCCAAATACTGCAGTGTAAATACGTATTTATTGCAAAGGTCAAAAATGAAAACGAGGCAGAAACTGTTGCATTTTGCAAAAATGGAGAACTAACGGAAAATTTTATTTTTAGTATAAAAAATTCTCCATGCGGCACTGATAGAGATGAAACAAAATGTATATACCCTCATAATTTAAGATTGAGTTTTCCCGAATGTGAAATGACACGCTCTTTGGATATTGAATCCTTCTTTGGTTTTCAAATGTTTGACGAAACCGGCAATAAGATAGGTTTACTTGCGGCTATGGATGACAAGCCCATGGAAAAAGAGCAGATTTATCAGAACATACTTTCACTGGTTTCCAAAAGAGCTTCTCTTGAACTGGAGCGTATTGGGTATATAAACAAGCTTAACGATGAAAGGGAGCGTCTTCATGTAATTATAAAGAGTATCGGCGACGCTGTTGTGGTCACCGACCTAAACGGCACAGTTACTCTGGTTAACAGAACTTTCGAAAATTATTACGGTAAAAAATCTTCCTATATTTACGACAAAAACATAAGGGATATCCTGTTCTTTTACGATGAAAACACATCAGAGAAAGTGGAAAACCCTGTGGATGAAATACTCGAAAACGGCCTTACCGTATCTAAAGAGGTCTCAGCCCTGTTGGAAACGGATTTGGGAGAAAGATTTTTTATAGAAGATTCAGTATCACCATTAAGAGATTTTGAGAGCAAAATAATCGGTGCTGTTCTGATTTTCAGAGATGCAACAGTTAAAAGAAAAGTCGAAGAAGAGCAGGCAAAGCAGGCAAGGCTGGAATCGGTGGGTATTTTGGCCGGCGGTATAGCTCACGATTTTAATAATATGCTCGCCGCGCTCAGTGCCAACGTCGATCTTATAAAACTTCTTGATAAACAGAACAAGTTCAGCGAAAAGATTTCTAATATCGAACAGTTAATTGGTAATGCAAAGAATCTGTCCCAACAGCTGCTTACATTTTCCAAAGGAGGCCGTCCCGAAATCAAAAAAGTGGATATAAAACCGCTTGCTGAAAACAGTTTTGAATTCATGCTCAGAGGTTCCTCAGTTTCCTATGAAATAAAAACTGATAAAAACCTGTGGACGGCACTTATAGATCCCGGGCAATTCTCACAGGTTCTGCAAAACCTTCTGATTAATGCAAGACAGGCCATAGAACCGGATTCCGGTAAAATGACCGCCAGTATAACCAATTATGAGGTTGACGAAACAGACAAAATATACGAACCGGGCAGATATCTGAAACTCGTATTGGCTGATAACGGCCCAGGTATAGAAAAAAAACAACTGGAAAAAATATTTGACCCGTACTTTTCCACCAAAGAGGGCGGAAGCGGGTTAGGTCTTGCAATAACTCATTCCGTAATTAAAAAACACAACGGCTATATACATGTGGATTCAAAACCCGGCAAAGGTACAACATTTACTATACTGATTCCGGCAACACTTCAAAAACCCGATGAAAAACACACTGACAAGATTTTTACAGTCAGCGGTATGAATAAAAAAATACTGGTTATGGACGACGATAGGATGGTGCAGGATTCCCTTGAAAATATTCTGACACATTACGGTTTTGATGTTTATATTGCCTCTGACGGAACTGAACTCTTAAAAAAATATAAGGAACTTATGGATAAGAAGGAAAAACCCTCTTTAGTCTTTCTGGACATAACAATTCCCGGCGGCATGGGGGCACAGGAAGCGATAAAGAAAGCTTTGGAAATGGATTCTGAAATAAAAGCCGTCGTAATGTCAGGATATTCGGAAAGTGATGCAATGTTAAATCCTGAAAATTACGGTTTCGTGGATATGTTGAAAAAACCGTATCAGCTGAATGACCTGCTGTTCCTTCTGGATAAATATACTTAATCTTTAAATAGAGTAAGATAGGGAGATTGATAAGTAGAGAGATAGAAATGTTTCACCCCATCTTGCATTATTTCTCGCATATTTTCTTGAACTATTTAAAATCCCGCGGTTCTGGTGCTTCAATCGTATAATCAGGCATTTCAAGTTTTTTTGCGTGAAGCATTAAGCGATGATATTTTTTGCCGCCGTATTCCGTATCCCCCAAAACCGGAAAGCCGGCATCCTGCAAATGTACCCTTATCTGGTGCGTTCTGCCCGTATATATCTTTATCAAAACTTTCGTGCATTTATTGCTGACTTCCAGAGGGGAGACAAAAGTTTTTGCCGGCTTGCCTTTAGGATCGGTATAGCTTTTGGCTTTACCGTGTTTATGTGTTTTTATATTTTTATCAATATACATATCTTCAGCCAGAATACCGCTGACCCAGGCTATATACTCTTTAGCAATTTCCTGGCTTCTAAACAGCTCAACCACTTTCTTGCGAAAAGATTCATTCTTAGCCATAAGCAAAACACCGCTCGTACCTTTATCAAGCCTGTGTATAAGCGGAAAATCGCATATCTGAGATACTTCATAGCTGGTTAAATAAGGGGATTTATTCACAGCAAAAAGGTTTTCATCTTCAAAGAGAACTTCAACCTCATCCAGTTCATTACGTCTTATTTTGAGAACTGTATCTACAGGCAATTCAGTACGGGCAATTTTTAGATGTTCTCCGCCGGCAAAAACCACTCCGCGGTCGATAAGATCTTTTGCTGCTCTGTTGGAAATACCTTCCTGTGCGGATAAAAGTTTATAAGCTTTCTCTTTTTTCATGAGTTAAATGTAGAGGCTGTTGGAAACAATGTCAAACACTATCACAATTTTATCACAGGGGGGAAAACGCATAGCACCAGCCTAAAAGGCTGGTAAATATGGGGAACACATTCAAATTAAGTTGTTGATATTAAAAGGGAAAAATAAAGCGGGCGACGGGACTCGAAAATGAACTTCTATATTATAAATGATTATATTTATGTCCACAAAACCTTGATTTTAAAGGGTTTCAGGATTTTTGCTATAATCATTTATAATCACAAAATAATGGATTTTATCACAATTTTATCACAGTAATATCACAATCGCCCAGAGGCCAAAACATTATCAAAGCAAACTAGCTATCTTAAACTTATTATAAAAAATTACACTAAACTTTACACCGTCATAATTGCAAATTTAGTTAAGTTTATTCCCAAGTATCTTTAGAGTTTCATCAATTATCTCTAACAACTCATCATCTAATTCTTTATTGTCTTGTTTTGTTTTAAATTCCTCTTGAAAATGTTTTAAATCATTTTTGTCTAAATTAGTATTTTTGAGCAAATGCTTAAATATTTGATAATCATAAACATTATCAATATCTAATATTTTGTTAAAATAATCACGAACAATGCTTTCTTCTACATTTATATTTTTTAACTGAACAATTAAATCTTTTTGAGTTTTGTTTATGTTATCCGTGTCATTAATTATTCTTTTAATTAGCTTTGGAACAAAAGTATCTTTAAGAGAAGGTTTACTGAAAATTCTTTCAATATTTCCGAAAATTTCTTTTGTTGCTTTTAATAAATACTCATCTTCCTCATTTTCTAATCTAATAAAAATTTCAATCAAATCACTCCCGACATCACCATGGGAATAGCTAATACTTAATTTCTTATAATGGGAAGTATTTAAAACAAGTTCAAGCTCAGAAGATCTACCTTTTTCTAAAATCAATTTTTCAATTCCGCTTAGTAGCAAATTTTTTGAAAACTTCACAAGTTTGTTTAATATATCTTTATTCTTATGCCATTGTAAGTTCTCTGACTCCAAGAAGTTGATAAATTTGACAATATTATCATTATCATCTCTTTCCAAATATTTTAGAACATAATTTTTATACCAGTCTTCCTGTTCCTTGGTTTTTGCAACAACTGCCTCCGAAAACTTTTCAGAAGAATAAGTAATAAATAAATCACAGAAATCAATCAAATAATTTTCATGAACTCCATTTTCTAACATACTATATAAAATATAATTTTTATATTCTTTCAGATCTTCAGTCTCTGCTAATATCAGTAAAAATTCATACTCTTTATTTGCGTGCTGAATTATTATAAGATATTCCTTAAAATTAGCATTTTTCAAATCTAAATATCTAAAAATCTCATTTGTACTAACAGAAATATTATTGTTATAACGAAAATTCTCATTAGTATAATTCCATAATATGGATATTAATGATAAAGGAATAAGCATATCATTTGATATTTCAATCAAATTTCTATTCAACAAAAAACAATAGAATCCAATTATATCATGTATTTGTGTCGTTTCCTTGAATTTACTAGAAATATTTATACTGTGAATAAAAAATAATTGTAGTAATGACTTGTTTTGAATGAGTTTGTCAACATCAGGCTTTGAATGAATATTATTTTGGTTCACACCATTCAACAAACCTTTCTTAGGTACTTCGCCATAAATACCATTAATGCTTTCTATTGTATTTTCAGACAATGCTTCTGGTATTTCAACATTCTTTAACAACATAAATTCAGTAATTCTCTTTAAAACATCAAGATCTATCGCCTCATCACTTTCAGTTTTTTCAATTATCGATGTTTCTAAAAAAGTATTTAAGTTCTCCAAAATATTTTCTTTTTCGTTTTTTATGATTTCTTTTATAAAAACTGGGTTGTTCTCAGAACCTTCAAATAAATTTACTATTACGTGAAATTTTACCTGTGAGTTTAATTCTTTACTTTGCTTAGTAAAATAGTCATAAAATATTTCACTAATATTAGTCTTTTCATTTATCTCACCAAGCGATTGAATAAATTTAGTTTTCTTCAACGGTTTCCTCGTGTTTGTTAGAATTAATGATTATTTCAACAGACTTTTCCA